>NZ_JBQSYD010000001.1:0-254375 GCF_052378905.1 Halomonas sp. AOP22-C1-8
GTTGCAATAACTGGGAACTCGAGAGAGCTTGATGACACTGCCCTTCTGATACGTCCTTTACCTCTTCTGAAAAGGCTTTACTGGAAAAAATCATTCTTTCATCCTCTTTACGTATGCGGAAAAGAGTATTCCTCGTATTTGTTTCACTTTTTGTACTCGTTAGCGTTTTTTTAGATGCTTCAGGTTCGTTTGTAACGTTTAAAGACATTTTATTCATATCCAGCACGCCACCCCTCTTTATCGCTACATCATTCACTATTTTTCGGCTATCAACGGTACCACACAGCTATTACTGCTTTTTTATCGGTTAAAATCAATCACCCCCCCCCCCTGTGGCGGCAGCCTGCCACTAACCACCTTTAAAGCAAACGTTTGAACCATTAAAACGCCGCCACTTAAAACGATCCTCGATAAAAAACATGAGCTTAACCGATTAATATCAGACATTTCCCGCATTAAATTTTTATTTAATAAAAATTAACGACATGCCTATTCACGACAAAATATCTTATATAGCAGCGATATACTGCATCGCTTACTTATCACCCCGGCGCGCTATAAAAAACACTACCCATTTGATTTTTTAATAGAAAAACATAATACTGGATAATTATACAACGCCTTACCGTCAGCAAAAAAACATGTCTACACCATACTTTGGCTTTTAGTATGCCTGCTTAATCCGTCGCGTTTGTGAAGTTTTGTTTTTTTCTGCAACATTATTAATCGGCCTCTTCGGCCTCAGCCTTGGGCTATCGGTATTTACAATGCTCCAAAATGGGTATCTTCAGCGCTCAATCTGGCCTTTGCCACTGCTGTTCGAGGCAGACCCGGCTACGTTTAATGCCTAATAGCCGTTGGGTTATGGCAGCGATAGTCGCCATATGAAATGTTTGTTTGAAGAGCGAGGTTAATAACGCTTGTGTCGTGCTTACCGCGTCACTTTTGTCACAAGATTGCGTAAGCGGGTGCGTAAAAAGCCCGCAGGGGGGAAATCTGCGGGCGTGCTGGCGGTCGCTGGCGTTAGCGCAGGCCGAGCAGTGAAAGGATAAACAGCACAACGACAATTAGGCCTACGATATAGATAATATTACGCATGTTGGCACTCCTTGCTGGTTTGCGTTTTGGTTGAAATCAAAGGGTTGCTTACGCCCAGTAACGATTAAAGCCTAGCAGGCTTTTCAACTTTTTGCGTAATGCCCTGCCTTTCCCTACCAGAAGGCAGAAGGTGGCTGGGTTTGCGTGGCCGCATGGCTAGCGTTATCCGAGACGCTGGCGGTTCTCGTCGAATGCTCGCTGAATAACTTTCTGCTGCTGGGTATCGATTTCTAATTCATAGCAAAGGGACGACCATTCGGATAGAGCATCAAGGGCTTGTTCAATATAGAGATCCGGGGTTAAGTACCTGAAGGGAGCACAAACCTGTTTGAGCTTTTTACGCGTAGCCAAACCTGCCCCACTGAAAGATGTTGTATGCTCGTCTGCATAGCTCCGAACAGGGGCGTAAGTCAGGTCGTATGCAGGGGCCAGTGTCCATCGCCCTTGATCATGTAAAAAAGCGAAGTTCTTAGCGTGGTCATCGTGATTGTGGGTCAGGGCGTTGAACACCATCAATCTCGCCATGCGCTCAACGTCTTCTGCGTGGCGGGTAAACGTGCTGGTTGCCTTGAGCAGATCTAAATAGTCCAGCGATGGAGCGCTGTGATCGGCATATAGAATGCCGCTAGCGGTCATCATGTGGATTTTGCGATTACCGTTGCGATCAAAGCGCTGAGTAGAAAAGAAACGCTCGGTTCCCGTTGAGGAGCTGACCTCAATTAGCTTGCTCGAGGCCATTTTCACACCCGCATGCTTAGCCAACACCGAATAGGCGTACTCAATGGCGCCCGTATCCCTATGCTCGGCAGGGGCACGGAACTTCACTAGCCAATGCTGATAGCCCACAGGAAGCTCTTGGAAAGACGTACTGCACTGCTTACCATCAGAAGATAACGCAACGACCACCTTGGGCCGGGCACCTGCCGGGGAACCACCGGCTAGTCGCAAGGCATCCAGAGTAGTCGTGGTTTCACCTTCGTAGACAGCATTAGCTGCCTGATAGAGCTGGGCCAGGTCAATATCATTTTCATCCGCGGTATGCTCAATAACGGGACGGTACTCCAACGCCCCCATTCCCTTGTCAGCCATATAAGCCAGCCGATCAAGCGGGGAAATATCTCTCCGGTCTTTTCCATGTTCGGCGAGGAAATAGCGATCCATGAGCAGCATTCCCCAACCATCTGGCAGTGAGTCAGCAAATGCGCCTGGTAGACCAGCAAAAAGGAGGGGATCGGGCGCCTTCTGTGGCTGGGTAGTAAAATCCATGTTCAGAGGCGATAAATTAAAGCCCTCCGCCACCCACTGAGGGTCATAAGCAAAGTAGGTGCCCTGTCGGCTAGCGACCAGCTCACCCACACGGTTATCTGCTAACAGCACCTCTACGGTGTTGATACGCTTCATTTTCGCCCCCGAACACGCCCTGCCTGCTTGATCTCTTCAAGTGATATGGGATGCTCATATGTGAATAGCTCGGCAATTTGGCGTGTGGCGCCCAGCGCCGTGGCAATGAGCACCAAGATATCGAGGGTTATTTGCCCACTGGATTCGAACCGTTTAATGGTGGACTCGGAAACACCCGTCATCTGCGCCAAGGTTTTACGGGAGAGGTTCTTCGCCAATCGTGCTTCTCGTGCATTGGCACCGACCTGCTGAGACAGTTCGCCAGGAGCAAGCAAGGAGTGAGTAAGGGCCATAAAAAAACCTCTACATAATGGGCTATTTATAACCCATTATAGACTAAAATTGACTTTAAAAGCTCAAATATAACCTTTAATAATTATTCGATTAGCTTTATATCTAGAGAGTGCTATCGCACTTTAATTTTAGCGTCTGTGTATGGTGGAACCTCTCTCACTTCTAAACCTCGAACCTTTGCCACTTATACCGAAGGTGTTGTGATGCGCGCCACTGCTTTGCTTGTTTCATTAGCTGTTACTTCATTGTTACCCACCGCCTATGCAGCCGCTAATGAACCTTCTGCGCATGCACTCCAGGCGCTGGATCAGCAAACCCGCCAATTAAACCGCCTTCACAGCGTTGTGGTCGCTTACGACGGCGAGATTATCCGCGAACTCCACCAGGGTGGCCCCGGCGTTGCGCAGCCTGCCAATATCAAATCACTTTCCAAAACGGTGCTGGCGGCGATAACAGGCGCAGCTATTGAAGAGGGCATTATTGAATCCACCGAGCAGCGATTAGTGGCGCTGTTGGATGAGCCATTGCCCGCCGGGCTGGACCCGCGCGTGGAAGACATTACCGTAGGGCATTTGTTGGCTCAGCAGGCGGGGCTTGAGCGTACATCCGGCGGTAACTACAGCGCTTGGGTGGCAAGCTCAAACTGGGTTAACGATGTCCTTACTCGCCCGTTTGTCGATGAGCCCGGCGGGCGGATGCTGTACTCCACCGGCACTAGCCACCTGCTTTCCGCAGCACTTACCCAGGCAAGCGGTGAAACCACGCATGTGCTCGCACAACGCCTGCTGGGGGAGCCGCTTACTATTTCGATTCCCGCGTGGCCGCGTGACCCGCAAGGCATTTATTTTGGCGGCAACAATATGCAACTTTCGCCACGCGCGTTGATTGAGGTGGGTGAGCTTTATCGTAACGACGGCGTGATGAAGGGCGTGCGGCTATTCCCAGAAGGTTGGGTGAAGGC
This sequence comes from Halomonas sp. AOP22-C1-8, assembly GCF_052378905.1. NCBI lineage: Bacteria > Pseudomonadati > Pseudomonadota > Gammaproteobacteria > Oceanospirillales > Halomonadaceae > Halomonas > Halomonas sp. AOP22-C1-8. The sequence goes on from NZ_JBQSYD010000001.1 coordinate 3,755, forward strand.
TTCATGGACACCCCGTGGTATCTCTGCCTGGACGGGTGATGGCTATGGATATGGCTGGTTTATTACCGAACTCGTGGGGGAAACGGTGTACTACGGGCGTGGCTATGGCGGACAAGCGCTGTACGTGATCCCTGAACGCGATATGACCGTTGTGATCACCGCAGACCCCACGCCGCCCTCCCCAGGCGGCCAGTTTCAGCAACAGCTGCATCGCCTGGTCGAGGGCCTGCTCAGCGCACCTGAAGAGCAGTAACGTAAGAAGCTAATACGTTAGTGAGATACGCCGCCTCGTTCAGGCCCATCTTGCGCTGTTCGGCGCTCTTCAACCTGTCCTTCAACCTGTAGCTTGGTACGAATAAAATCACTGTGGCTAACATGCAGTAAATCGGCCAGCCGCCGAATACGGTGCTCTTCAAGCGGGTCAACGCCGCCGTCGGCCCAGGCCAGCTGCCACATCAGCGCCACCAGCTCACAGCGCTGGTCGTAGTTATAGTGCTCTTTGATTAGGCTCACAAACTGGTAATGATCGACGGCCTCATCCACTTCTGCTTGTGCCAACGTCATCAGCTCTTCTACATCGCTTGTGCTGAGCTGGTAGCGCTCGGTAAGCATAAGGCGCAGCGCGGAAAGCTCTTCATCGGTGGTGTCGTAATCGGCGCGGACGATTTCACACAGCAGTGCTGCGGTGGCCAGTTCCAGGGTGAGCGTTTGATTTTCGCGCTGCTCGGGTTGCGCAAGCGTGCGCTGGAAGAAATCACTAATAGCGTTCAGCATAAGGGGCTCCTGGGTTGCTACAGCATCGTCCTTACCTCAATCCTTCTTGGTAAGCTGCTCTCTTAACTGCTTGGGCACTTGCTTGATAATCAGGCGATCTTGAGTGGCGTCGTACTCGATGCTTGAGCCCAGCAGGTGGGAGTCAAAACTAATCGAGACACCGCCCGCTCGGCCGGTAAAACGGCGGAACTGGCTTAAGGTACGCTTATCGGGGGGAATCTCCGGCGAAAGCCCGTAATCGGCGTTGCGAATATGGTCGTAAAAGGCTTTCGGCTGCTGTTCGTCCACCAGCCCAGAAAGCTCTTCCAAGGTCATTGGCTCGCCACGGCGAAGCTGTTCATTGGCGTAGTCCACCAGCGTGTCGGTTTTTTCTCGACTCGCCTCGTCGTCGAAATCCTCTTTTTCCACATAGTCACTGAAGGCCTTGAGCAGCGTGCGGGTTTCAGCGGGCGCATCGATCCCTTCTTCCATGCCCAACAGGGCTACCATGCCTTCGGCAAGCTTTTTACCACCACGATCTTTCAAGAAAGAGACGTACTGCGCACCAGGCGACTCGCTCTGCCACTGGGTTAAATTGACCCGAGCCGCCAGGGTAAGCTGGCTGGTATTCAGCTGCGCGGCAGGCACGGCCTGGTGGGTTTGGTTAATGCCAATGCCCTCACGCTGATGTACCAACGCGATAAATAGCGTTTCGGTGTCCCCCTGGCGCATGTGCGCAAGCAGCAAATAGCCACTGACGGATAGCTGCTCTTGCAGCTCACGCGCCAGGCGCTCAGCAATTGCGGTCGAAAGCTGGGTAAAGTCCTGGGTACCCGCCATATAATCCCGCAGCCAGGCAAGTAACGGGCCAGCCTGCTCGCCCTCTTCAGCAAAGCGCCCCCAACCTTTAGCCTTAGTGTTATACGTGTCGTTCAGCGTATTCACCAAGCTTGTCATGGCCGGGTCATCACTTTCGGCAAGCGATGGCGCAGCGGTTAGCGTTAAGCGTTCACCGTCAAGCGAAGGGTCCAGGCGGTGAACAATGCTTTGCAGTAGTGGCATAAGGGCCTTGGCTCCTGGCGTCAATAAAAAGAGGTGCTATGCAAAAAAATACTGCGCGTTAGGGTTTCAGGCGATAGCCGGTACGAAATATCCACGCGATAGTGGCCAGGCTCGCCAGTAAAAAAAGGCTGATCATGGCCACACTGGCCACCACACTGACATCGCTAATCCCGTAGAAGCTCCACCGAAAGCCGCTGACCAGATACACCACAGGGTTGGCGAGCGTGACGGTCTGCCAGAAAGGGGGCAGCATATCTATCGAGTAGAAACTGCCGCCCAGAAAGGTCAGCGGCGTAATGATCAGCAAGGGCACAAGCTGCAGCTTGTCGAAGCCATCCGCCCAAATGCCGATAATGAACCCCAGCAAACTAAACGTGACGGCGGTGAGCACTAGAAACGTCAGCATCCAGAAGGGGTGCGCAATTTCCAGCGGCACAAAAAAACTCGATGTCCCAAGAATGATCAGCCCCAATAGAATCGACTTCGAGGCGGCCGCCCCAACATAGCCAATCACTATTTCAAGATAGGAGATGGGCGCCGATAAAATTTCATAGATACTGCCCGAAAACTTGGGAAAGAATATCCCGAAAGAGGCGTTGGACACGCTTTGGGTCAGCAGCATGAGCATAATCAGCCCAGGCACGATAAAGGCGCCGTAGCTGACCCCGCCAATCTCACTGATACGCGAACCGATGGCCGCGCCGAACACCACAAAGTAGAGCGAGGTTGAAATAACCGGCGACACAATGCTTTGCAATAATGTGCGCCGCGTACGCGCCATTTCTGCCATATAAATGGCGCGAACAGGATACAGATTCATGCACGCTCCTTAACCAGGTCGACGAAAATATCCTCAAGCGAACTCTGCCGTGTATGCAGGTCTCTAAAGGCGATGCCTTCACGCTCAAGGTTCGCTAACAGCGCTGATATCTTGTGGCCCTCTTCATCCTGACGGCCATCATAGGTGTACACCAACTCATGTCCATCGGCGGCCAGACTTAACCCCGTTTGCTGAAAAGCGGCAGGTAGCGCCTTTAACGGCGTTTGCAGTTGAAGAATTAACTGCTTGCTGCCCAGCTTTTGCATCAAGGCCGCTTTCTCTTCCACCAGCACGATTTCACCTCGATTAATCACCCCGATGCGGTCGGCCATCTCTTCGGCTTCTTCAATATAGTGGGTGGTGAGAATAATCGTGACGCCACTTTCGCGCAGCCCGCGAACCACTTCCCACATATCCCGGCGCAGCTCAACATCGACCCCCGCCGTTGGCTCATCCAAAAACAGAATGCGCGGCTCGTGAGAAAGCGCCTTGGCAATCAGCACGCGGCGCTTCATTCCGCCGGAAAGGGTCATTAAGCGGTTATGACGTTTATCCCATAACGCCAATGACTTAAGCACTTTTTCAATATGCGCAGGGGCAGGCGCTTTACCAAACAGGCCACGGCTAAAACTGACCGTATTCCACACCGTTTCAAAGGCTTCGTTGGTCAACTCCTGAGGCACCAGGCCGATACGCTCACGCGCCTGGCGGTACTGGCTAACGCTATTAAAGCCGTCAATCACCACCTCGCCCTGGGTCGGGTTTACCAGCCCACACACCACACTGATCAGCGTGGTTTTGCCTGCCCCATTGGGGCCAAGCAGCGCAAAAATCTCACCACGCTGAATGGTGAGGTCCACCCGCGAGAGCGCTTGAAAGCCGCCTTCGTAGGTTTTATTCAGGCCGTTAATTGAAATAATAGGGTCGTTCATGGTTTTCTCCTCACACCGCAACGTAAACGCCACGACGCTGGAGGCGATTTAACGCGAGATTAAACATGCGATTCTGTCTGAAAAGTGACCGAGCATAAGCGCTTTTCAGGCAGGACCGAATGCCAAAGCGACAATAGCCGTGCAGACGTCTTATCGTATTGCACGGCTATAGAGACGCAACGTTTAGGTGCGGTCAGTGATTTCGAGCAGGTGATAACCAAACTGCGTTTTCACCGGGCCGTGTACCTGACCCAACTCACCGCTGAACACCACCTTATCGAACTCAGGCACCATTTGGCCGGGGCCGAAGCTACCCAAGTCGCCGCCCTGGCGGCCAGAAGGGCAGCTAGAGTGCTGCTTGGCGACATCGGCAAAGTCACGGCCGTTTTCGATTTCCTGTTTAAGCGCTAAACACTGCTCTTCGCTGCTAACCAAAATATGACGAGCGCTGGCGTTTGCCATAACAACCTCCTGCCTGTATCAATGAAATGAAGCCGCTAGTTTATCACGCTCACCTTGGCGGCGGGTGTACCTGCGACACAGCATGCTCAAGGCTTCCCGAGCGCACCGCTATAGCGTAACGCATCGCCTACTCGCGCCAACGCACGTTCATGGTCATTCACTGCTACCGGCCCCCGGCTGCAAGCAACGATCACCCAGGGGCCATTAGCCTCTTCACGCGTAGCAATGCCCGCATCACAACTACGCCGATGCTGGGTACCGGTTTTATGCGCAAAACGGGTGGTATCGCTCATCCCGGCCGTTAATCGATTGTCGCCCGATGTTGTTCGCTGCATTACCTCCAGAAGTGCCTGGCTCGGCTGGGCACCTAAACCACCGCTCGCTGCCTCTTTATACACACTTGCCAACAGGTCGCCGTAGGCACGCAGCGTGCCGACGTTTTCACCGGTCGCTTCATAGGCATCAAACGCGTGGTCATAGTCAGGTTGCTTGAGCGAGGAGGGGTCAACATCCAGCCGCCGAGCCAGCGCAACCGCACGCTGGCCTAACCGGTGCTGGCGCAAGGCGATAAAATCCATGCCGCCCAGCGTTCGCGCGTCAGGGTGTAACTGCCCATAAACGCCCTGACGAACACCAACCAGTTTGGTAATCGGGCCGATATCGTCGGGATTGCCCCCACTATCCGCAATCATTGCTCTCGCCCGAGCATTGACGTCAGCAAGGCCCACGCGGTCAATCAACATATCGGATGCCGTGTTATCACTGACGGTAACCATCTGTTCAAGCAAGTAGCGAATCGAGATCGGCGTCCCCGGGTCGTGCCAGATCACGGGGCCCGCGCCATCCACAAAGTCACTGCGAGAAAGCGTTAAGCGCTCATCCAGTGACAGCGTGCCTGCTTGACGTTCAGCAAGCACTTGGGCGGCAATAGGCACTTTTACCAACGAGGCCAAATACCAGGGCCTGTCCGCGAGCCACGAGTAGGCCTCTCCGGTGGCCAGGTTTTGTACATACACCCCTAAGGTGCCTTCAAAGATGCCCTCAATAGCAGCGACTCGGGCATTCAAGTCAGCCTGCCATGTACTCTGTTTATCGACCTCGTAGTACCAGTTCGTCTCAAAAGCCTGTACTTCAAGCTCCTGTGTCTCAAATTCCTGTGTTTGAGTACCGTCGGCATAGGCTGGCAGTGCCATTAAACACACTACGGCCAGCAGCCAGCGTTGCCATTGTTGCTGTCGTTGCAAACCATGTCCTCTTAGCGGTGCGCTGCGATCCAGCGTGTCACCCAAATCCACACGGCGGCGCCCAGTATCAACACGCCGCTAACCGCCAGCGCCTGTGGATAGGTATACATGCCCTCGCCTTGCAGCAAAAAGCGCAGCACGAGAAAGATCATCACAATATGAAAAATAAACGCTTTTAGCGCATCGCTGCCGACCACGGTGAGCGGCAAAAGTGCCCTGGCAGCAGCCGCTCCACCGGCCAGTGCCAAGGCGAGCAAAATAAGCGCGCCACCTACACTAAACAGCATGAATTCCAGGCCAGGCGGATGTTTGCCTGCGTTATTGGCAACGGCCATCATGGCGGCATAAACACGGCTATCCGCCAACGCGAGACCATAAAACGCCATTACCATTAACGCGCCTACCGCCAGCAGTATTAACACCAAGCGGCGGCGCAAGTGAGCCGTAAAGTAGCAGCGCAATAGCGCTTCGCCTACCAACAATCCCACCAGGATAAGGGGCGCCCGGCTAATCTGCCCCCAGGCATAGTGGTCCGGGTGGTCGACCAGTAAGGCTTTCAGGATATCGTTACCGCCAAAGCTAAGCCCTTGTAACCAGGCAGAAAGTGCGGTTAAGCCAACCAGTGTGGCAATCCGGCTCCAAAGAGGCGCCCGTGCCCATAGCGGTAGAATAAGCGGCACCCAAAGCAGGGCAATGGCATAAAAGCCTAAAATCTCGACCCAGATTCCAAAGCGTCCATAAAGCAGCGTATCGACAATATCGCCAGGGCTACTAAACGGCAGCATCTCGATAATAATGAGCGCTTTGTACCAGAACCACACTTCAATCGCGCGTAGCCATAGTTTAAGGCGTCGTTTAGGCCAATCATCGCTTTGGGTGTGAGAAAGAAAGGCCACTGCCAGGGCAATGCCGAATACCAAAATAAACAGTGATGAGGAAAATTTGGTTAATAGATGAATAGGCACCATGCCCCAGTCAGGCACATTACGTATGCCTATCAGCCCGCTAACCGTGTGGCTGACAATCATTAAGCCAATCGCAATGCCTCGCGCCAAATCGATAGCCGCGATTCGCCCTTCCGCTTTAGGAAGCTGCGGCGCCTCTTTCCAGTTCACCACGATACAAGCTTCCTTATAGTCATAACGGGCCAAGGGGTACGTAATGTTAACAATAGACGATAAGGCAACAACTTTTGCTTTGGGCTTTAAACGCAAAAATGCCCCGCAAGCGGCGGGGCATTTTGTGGCTCATCCGTAAGCCAGAGCAAGTGTTATTCCATTAGCGGGTTAATTACCACTGGGTGTCGTCATCGTCATCCGTGGTTTCGTACTCCTGCTCCTCTTCCTCTTCTTCATAGGTGAATTCTTGCTCTTCCTCTTCATACTCAGTGGTTACATCTTGATCTTGCTGATCAGTGTCATACGAATTAAAGCTGCCTTGCTCGTCCTGCGTCGTCTCTTCTTGCGGCACTGGTTCTTGCTCAGTGCCACTTTCCATTTCAGCAAACGCAAGTGGGCTTGCGATCAGACCAAACGATACGCCTAAAATACCTAGTTTTTTCAGAGCTTCCATTTTCATGTCGTGCCTCCTAAGTAATCTGCTTTCTGTTGCTTCGTAAAAATAAATCAAACAAGGAACATCTAGCCAAGAACCAACCATCATCCTGATGCTGCGTTCTTGTCCTGGTTAGTGCACGCGTCGTACCAGGTTTTTCTAAAAAATAAAAAACATATATAAAGTCAAAAACTTAAACTCAACAAGAGCATGCCAACCTATTGATTTTATGAAATATATTTAATAATTTACTGTTTAACTGTGGCACATGAGCCCGCTTTGGTCATGCCAGGTGCGGTTAATGGCTTCGTCATTTAGGTTTTAAATGAAAACGGGCAGCGACTGATCCACAAACACAATAGACCTTCCCAACAGCTGGCGTCAGAACATCCATCTTGAGCAACAGGATGCTGAGGAAAGTGCTTAGACAACATGTGCAGAATGCAATAAAAAGTTCAGGAAGGAGACCCTGCCCAGGCCACTCCCGCCATCGATCATAGTTAAAAAAATCATCAGGAAATTCTTATCAGTGCGAATGACGCGGCACGTCAGAGCCTCGACAGCCGATCAGGAAGTCAAAGTCACAGCCTTCATCGGCTTGCAGCACTCGCTCAATATAGAGCTGGCGATAGCCGCCCTGGCTTGCGATGAGGGTCGAGGCCGCCGTGGCATCAAACGCGGCGAGGCGTGCCTGAATCTCCTCTTCACTGACGTCCAGGTGCAGCCGGCCGCTGGCGCAGTCCAATTCAATCCAGTCGCCGTTACGCACCGCGGCCAAGGGGCCACCCGCGGCAGCTTCAGGTGCCACGTGCAGCACCACGGTGCCATAAGCGGTCCCACTCATGCGCGCATCAGAAATACGCACCATATCGGTAACGCCCTGAGCAAGGATCTTGGGCGGCAGCCCCATATTGCCGACTTCGGCCATGCCGTGATAACCGCGAGGCCCGCAGTGTTTCATCACCAGGATATCGTTGGCTTCAACGTCCAGGTCCGGGTCGTTGATGCGCGCTTTGTAATCGTCGAAGTCTTCAAACACGACGGCCCGACCACGGTGTTGCATCAGTTCGGCGGTCGCTGCCGAAGGCTTTAACACCGCGCCATTGGGTGCAAGATTGCCGCGCAGCACGCAGATACCGCCATCTGCGGTCAGCGGGTTATCCAGTGGACGAATCACATCGTCGTTATACAGCGGGGCGTCCTTGACGTTTTCCCACAGGGTTTTACCGTTAACGGTGAGAGCGTCTTTAAAGGGCAGGCGATCAGCGTCCCCCAAGCGTTTTAGTACGGCGGGCAGGCCTCCAGCGTAGTAGAACTCTTCCATCAAATAACGCCCGGAGGGCTGTAAGTCTACCACTGTGGGCGTACCGCGCCCCACCCGGCTCCAATCGTCCAGCTTAAGGTCTACCCCCATCCGCCCGGCAATCGCTTTCAGGTGGATCACCGCGTTGGTGGAGCCGCCAATCGCTGCGTTGGTACGAATGGCATTCTCAAACGCTTCTTTCGTAAGGATTTTGGAGAGCTTTAAGTCTTCATTAACCATCTCGACAATACGGTTACCGGAAAGGTGTGCGAGCACATAACGACGCGAATCCACCGCAGGAATTGCCGCATTGTGAGGTAGTGAGGTGCCCAGGGATTCCGCCATGCAGGCCATGGTAGACGCGGTGCCCATGGTGTTACAGGTGCCCGCCGAGCGCGACATGCCCGCTTCAGCGGCCATAAAGTCGTGCAGTGAAATCTCGCCCGCTTTGACCTGCTCAGAAAGTTGCCAGACCACGGTGCCCGAACCGATGTCCTTGCCCTTGTGCTTGCCGTTAAGCATGGGGCCGCCGGTCACGACGATGGTGGGGATATCACAGCTCGCCGCGCCCATTAACAGCGCTGGGGTCGTTTTATCACAACCTACCAGCAGCACCACTGCATCAATCGGGTTGCCACGAATCGCCTCTTCAACATCCATGCTGGCAAGGTTACGGGTAAACATTGCGGTCGGGCGGAGGTTGGATTCACCGCTGGAGAAGACCGGGAATTCCACCGGGTAGCCACCCGCTTCCAGTATGCCCTGCTTTACATGCTCCGCTAGCTTGCGAAAGTGAGCGTTGCAAGGCGTTAGTTCTGACCAGGTGTTACAGATGCCGATAATCGGCTTGCCTTGGAATTCATGGTCGGGAATGCCTTGGTTTTTCATCCAGCTGCGGTACATAAAGCCGTTTTTATCGGCGGTTCCAAACCACTGGGCAGAGCGTAGGGGCGGCTTTCGTTCAGACATGGACGTCTCTCCGTACAATTCGGTAAAAGATAGAAACAAAACAGGAAAAAAGTGTCGTTAGGCGCGCTGACGTCGCGTCTGTTTCCAGCGGTCAAACATTACCGCCAGCAGCAGAATTGCCCCTCGTACCAGGTACTGATAGAACGTTGGTACGTTGAGTAGCCCCATGGCATTCTGCACGCAGCCCATAATCAGTACGCCGACGACTACACCGGTGATAGTGGCAACGCCGCCCGATAGCGCCACCCCACCCAGTACACAGGCAGAAATCACCGCAAGCTCTAGCCCCATGGAGGTATTGGGATCGCCCAACCCCATCCGCGAGGCCAGTAACACGCCCACTACGCCCGCAACAACGCCTTGTAAACCAAAGACAATAATCTTGAGGCGGCGGACATTGACCCCCGCGAGCGACGCGGCCTCCGAGTTACCGCCCGTGGCCAGCACATTGCGTCCGAAGGCGGTCATATTGAGCACCACACCGAAGATGACAAAGCAGGCCAGCATGGTCCACACCGGCAGCGTCAGGCCTAGAAATGAAGCGCTACCCAGGTCAAAGAAACCCGGCACGGTAATCATCACCGCGTCGCCGCCCGAGGTGATATAGGCCAGCCCGCGTACAAACTCCATCGCCGCCAACGTGGCAATCAGCGAGTTAATACCAAACCTGGCAATCACAAACCCGTTAAAGGCCCCCACCGCGCCACCGGCCACAACGCCACCTATAACGCCGATAAAAACGCTACCGGTGCTAGAGGTCACAACAGCCGCCACTACCCCCGCAAACGCTACGATTGAGGCCACCGAAAGATCCACCTCACCCAGCGCCAACACCAGCATCATGGTGGTCGCCAGGCTGCCTATCAGGGTGATCGAAAGCAGCAGCCCCACCATGTTTCGCCCGGTAAGAAAGTCGGGGATAAACACCGCCAAGGCGATAAAGAGCAGCATAAAAACGGCGATCAGCCCAGAGGTGTCCAACAGCGTGCGCAGCGGTTTAACGAGCCCTTGGCGCCCCGCAGGGCGCGTTGGCTCAACACCTTCTTGGGTTAATTTGTTCGATGTCATCACAGGTGTCCTGAACGTGTTCGATAATGGGTACCGCTTAGGCGGGTAGTGCCAGGCCTAATAGTCGTTCGGGCGTGGCGGCGTCTCTTGGCACCACGTCGACCAGCTCACCGTCGCGCATCACTGCGATGCGGTCACAGATGGAGCTAACTTCGGCAAGGTCGCTGGAAATCACGACAATGCTTTTCCCCTGCTCGGCCAAGTCGTAAAGCAGGCTATAAATGTCTCTACGCGCGCCCACATCAATCCCACGCGTGGGCTCGTCCATTACGAAAAGGTCAATCTCTTCCGCGAGCCAGCGGGCCAAAATTACCTTTTGCTGATTGCCCCCGGATAGCTTGCCTATCGGTGCCCGATAGCTGGGGGTTTTAACGCTAAGCTGCTGAATATAGGCTTCAGCATTGCGTCGTTCGCGGCCAGGGTGACGGAAAACACCCCAGCGCTTAAAAAACCGCCGACAGCTGATATTGAGGTTGTCGGCAACGCTCGCCACGGGGAAAATTCCTTGAGATTTACGATCCTCTGGGCACATGGCGATACCAGCACGAATCGCCTCTGCGGGACTTTTAAAGCGTCGCGATTCGCCCTGGAACGTCACGCTACCTGCTTTAGGCGCTTCCACCCCGCATACCAGCCGCAATAGCTCACTGCGACCGGCGCCTACCAGGCCAAACAAGCCAAATACCTCGCCACGCTTTACGGAGAAGCTAACCGGTGCATTCAGGCCGCGCCCTTGAATCTCGTCAACAGACAGCACCACATCGCCCTGCTCGCGGGCGCGATAGCCGTACACGTCATCGATGTCCCGCCCTACCATCTCGCTAACCAATAGATCATGCGTCAGCTGCGACATATCTTCGTGGGTACGAATATGCTGGCCGTCGCGAAAGATAGTGACCGCATCGCACATCTCAAATACTTCTTCCATGCGATGGGTCACGTAGAGCACCACCCGCCCCTCGTCACGCAGGCGTTTGACGATGCGTTTAAGCTGACGGATTTCCTGAATGGAAAGGCTACTGGTAGGTTCATCGAAAGCGATAACGCGGGCATCACGCAGCAATGCACGGCCAATCTCAATCATCTGCTGCTGACCGATAGAGAGATCGCGCACCTTGGTCGAGGGATGAATGTCACCCTCGCCAAGGTCAGCCAGAATCGCCAGCGCCCTTTCCCGCATCTTTCGCCGGTTCACAAACCCCTGACGCGTAGGCAGCTGGCCCAGCAGCAGGTTTTCAGCGACCGACATATTGGGCGAGAGCGTTAGCTCCTGGTAGATAATGGCGATCCCTTCGCGCAATGCTTCACGGGCGTTGCTGAACACGTGGCGCTGTCCATCAATCCAGAGAGCCCCCTCTGCAGTGCGGTTCACCCCGCTAAGCACCTTCAGAAGCGTCGACTTACCCGCGCCGTTTTCGCCCATCAGCGCATGCACCTGACCGGTATGAGCAGCAAAGCTCACCCCATCCAGCGCGCGCACCCCAGGGAATACAACACTGATATTGTCAAAGCGAAGATATGGATCAGACATACGTGAGCACTCCACCAAATAGCCCGTCACAAAAAGTCAGTTACAGACCGAGCGCGTCGCGCACTTCTTCCCAGTTATCACGCGTCATTAACGTACCGGACGTTTCTGTAATCGCCTGAGGCTCCTGGTCTTCGCTGATCCAGCGGTAAAGGTCTTCAGCCGTTTGTCGACCGTGCATGGTAGAACTCACCGCAATGGTGCCGTGGAAGCCCGTGGGGTTGTCGCGGGAAAACTCAGCAAATGCCGCGCCTGAACCATTGATGCCCACCCCAATGACATCCTCAGCGGCCAGCCCGTACTGTTCGGTCGCCCGAACGCCCCCCAGCACACTCTCTTCATTCAGTGCGTAGATTACCCAGTGCTCATAATCACCGCGCTTAGAAAGCACCGGTGATGCAGCGGAAAATGCACCACTCGTATCCGTACTTTGTTGAGGCGCATCGAAGATGTTCTCTTCGGGGAAGCCCGAAGCAAGCAGCGCTTGGGTCGCTCCATCCGTCCGTTCAACGGCAGTCGGTAGCTCGTTATTGGTAATACGCAACGCACCTACGTTCTCAACATCCCAGCCACGGGCTTCCATTTCGGCGGCAATTGCCTCACCGACCTGCTGGCCAATTTTGGTGCCGGACATACCCAGGTGCGGTACGCCTTCCATAGGCTCACCACTGGCGTTAACAAACTGGTCATCGACGGTCACCACTTTCATGCCGTACTGTTCGGCGCGATTCATGATCGCAGGCCCAAGACGTACATCTGGCGGGCAAATGACAAACCCTTGAGCGCCTTGTGAGTAAAGGTTATCAATCGCGCTAAGCACCTCTTGACCATCTTCACCACCCAGACGAACAACCTGGAACCCGAGCTCCTCGCCCGCCTCTGTAGCGGCGCGCTGTTCGTTAATAAACCAGGCTTGTTCCGGCTTTTTGACGATAAAGCCCATCTTCACGTCGTCCTGTGCCTGCACAGAACCCAGCGAGGCCAGCATGACGGCGCTACCCAGCGCCAGGCGCGTAAACGTGGTTACGATGCTCATTGTTGTGCTCCTGATGTTCCAATTATTATTGATGTTATTGCTGCAATCACTGTCTGCTGCTCGTCAGGCACATGGCTAGGCGTCCATATCGTCCTGGGCAGAGAAGCGGAAGATGGTACGTGAACGGTAGGTCTCTCCTGGCTGTAGCACCGTGCTGGGAAAGGCATCCTGATTAGGCGAATCGGGAAAATGCTGCGTTTCCAGTGCAAAGCCAGAGCGCTGTGGATAGGCATTGCCACTTTTGCCCGTTAAATCACCGGCCAAAAAATTCCCCGAATAAAATTGAATACCAGGCTCAGTGGTTTCAATTTCCAACAGCCGTCCACTTTGTGGCTCCCACACCTTGGCGGCCATCACCAGATCGCCTTGCTCGGCGTTATCTCGGTTAAGCACAAAGTTATGGTCGTAGCCCTGCCCAAAGCGCAGTTGATCGTTATCTTGCTCAATACGCTCGCCAATCGACATGGCCTGGCTGAAATCGAACGGCGTGCCTTCAACAGGCTGCAGCTCGCCCGTCGGAATCAATGATTCACTCACCGGGGTAAAGGCATCGGCATTGAGCATAAGCTGATGATCAAGGATGGAGTCGTTCCCCTCACCCTTGAGGTTGAAGTAACTGTGCTGGGTAAGATTGACGGGCGTTGCCTTGTCGGTCTCGGCCTGGTAATCGACAATCAGTTCATTTTGATCGGTAAGGGTATACGTCACTTCAACCGTCAGCTCTCCAGGATAGCCCTCTTCGCCATCCTCACTGACATAGCTCAACACCAGCCCCGTCCCTTCCTCATTTTCAAAAGGCTCGGCCTGCCAGAGCACACGATCAAACCCTTGCTCGCCGCCGTGCAGGTGGTTATCGCCATCGTTGGTGGCTAACGAGTAGGTTTCACCCTCCAGCGCAAACTGACCTTCGGCGATACGGTTGCCGTAGCGGCCAATGAGTGCACCAAAGTAGGGATTAGCTTGCTGGTAAGTGTCAGACAGATAACCATCCAGCGATTCAAAACCCAGCGCGATATCGTCAATGTTTCCGTCTACATCAGGTACTTTCAGGGATACGATTGTGCCCCCGTAATTAATGACCTGCAGCTCAACGCCATTGGCGTTCGTCAGCCGGTAGCTTTGCACCTCACGGCCGTCCGGCAACTGGCCGAACGTCGATTGTTCGACGGCGCTCTCTGCTTTACTGTTCGCCATGGGTTCCTTATCACTTTGGGCCTGGGCTACGTTTGTCATCAGCGCGATGACGCCTGCGCTCAGTAACAATCTTGAGCCAACGCTACCTGTATGAGAGGGCATGGTGTTCCTCCTGTTAACATCGTTATTGTTATTCGTGCGGTATGCGGTTCACTACCAGGTTCATTACCAATTTTTCCACTACACGCCCTACACTAGACAGCTCTTACATAACTAACCAATATAGGAACACGTTAATTCCGATACACTTATTGTTATCAAAAGCACTGAAAGGCTTATTCCATGAGCGTTCTTGACAGTAACTGGTTTCTCAACGCTCGACTAAAGTTGCGTCATTTTCAGCTATTTTTGGCGCTTGACGAGCACCGCAACCTGCATCGTGCCGCTGCCCAACTCAACATGAGCCAGCCCGCTGCCTCAAAACTGCTCAGTGACCTGGAAGCCAAGCTGGGTATACGTCTGTTTGATCGCCAGTCGCGTGGGCTAACCCCTAACTGGTATGGGGAGGTCATGATTCGTCATGCGCATAGTGTGCTGTCGACACTACACCACACCGCTGAAGAGCTGACCGCGCTGCGCAACGGCAATACGGGCACCGTGGCTATCGGCACCGTTATGGCACCCGCCGTTACGCTTCTAACCAGCGCTATTGAACGGGTCCACAGAGACCGCCCGGAGCTTAAAATCAGTGTGGATGTGGATGTCAGCAAAGCGCTGGTGCCACGTTTGCTGGAAGGTGAGCTGGATTTTGCGATTACACGCCTTCCACCAGGCAGCGATCTTGAGCGCTTTGTCTTTGAAGAAATTGGCGAGGAGGAGTTGTGCTTTGTGTGTCGTGAAGGGCATCCGCTGGTAGGCAAAACGTCGTTAAAACTGGCGGACATGGCCGCCTATCCGTGGTCACTGCAGCCACCCGGCGCACTCATGCGACAGCGTGTTGACAGTCTGTTTCTGCATCATCAGGTCGCGCCACCTCGACAAGTCGTTGATACTGCCGACTTACTGGTGTCACTAGCACTGGTCGATAAATCTGACACCATCACCGTGACCACGCGCGAAACGGCCGATCTACTCTGCACCCCGCAACGCTTTCACCAATTGCCCTTCGTCGAAGCGCTTAGCGTGCAGCCCTACGGCCTGGTCAGCTTACGCCACCAACGACTTTCACCGGGGGCTGCGCTATTAATGAGCACCCTCCGCGAGATTATCGCTCAGAACGCGCAACGCGAAGATGGGCGCAGTGAAACGTAACGAGGCAGCCGCACAACAAGCATGGCCAGCCCGATAGCAGCAGGCCTTTCACTGCTGCTATCTCATAGAAACTTCCTCACAGAAACATCCTCACAGCACCCTTACCAACATTAATACTGCGCTCCTTATCGAAAGATGCGTAGCGGCTGCCCCATGAACACAGCCGACAGGTCAGATATTGCCAAGCGGTCGGCATCGCCGCTCGCCTTGGCTTAACCTGCTCAGTGCTTGAGAAAAACGTCCCTCTAAAGCCTCTGAATAAGCTACCAGACTAAAGTCCATGTTGAACATTTTCCCCATATGTTCAACATATAGGCAATCCTAATAAAGAATAATCGACTGGAGCCACTATGCTGCACATCGCCGTATTTCTACGTTTAACCCTATATCGCATACCGTGTTTCAGGGCCTATCGAAAGTGAATTGCCATGGACGTCAGGTGATTTGCTCCTTCGGTTTCTATAGAGGCGGTCACTAATTTCTTAGTCGCCATATCTATCATTTAAGGCTCTACCCATGAAAACTCCAAAGCTTACGTATCTGGAAAAGGTTGGATTCGGCAGCGGCGATATGGCGATCAATGTCGTTATATCTTCGATGTTTCTGATTATCTCTTACTTCTATACCGATATTTTTGGCCTAAAACCCAGCCATATGGGGATTCTATTTCTAGTAGCGCGGTTAATGGATGCAGTGACTGACCCGCTTATGGGTATTATCACCGATAAATTCAATACGCGTTATGGTCGTTACCGCCCTTACTTCTTGATTTTTTCAGTACCTTTTGGGATCTCGGTACTACTACTTTTTACTACACCCGACTGGAGCTATAACGCTAAGCTGGTGTGGGCATACTCAACCTACCTGTTTGTCACGCTCATGTTCACGGCGGTGACCATCCCCTATATTTCCTTAATCGGAGTACTGTCACCGGACCCGCAAGACCGGCTATCTGCCAATGGATACCGCTTGTTTTTTGCCAAGATTGCCGCCTTCCTGGTAACGATCATAGTGCCGATACTTGCCGAATTTGTGGGTGGAGATAATCTTGCCTTGGGCTACCAGGTATCCATGGGCTTAATGGGAGGACTCGCTACCCTGTTATTTCTGTTCTGTTATTTCACGACTACCGAGCGCGTCCAGCACACTATCGATACGAAACCACTGAAAGAGCAGTTTCGCCTGTTAATCAAAAACGATCAGTGGATGGTGCTATGTGCGGTCTGCTTTACAGGCACGCTAGGTTATGTGATTCGCAGCTCGGTGGCGGCCTATTACGCTAAATATTATCTCGATGCTAACGCGACAATGCTGTCAGCCTTCTTAACCGTGGGCGTTAGCGCAGCCATCTTGGCCATGGTGGCTTCAACCTGGATCACCAAACGCTACTGTAAACTCAACCTCTTCCGCTGGAGCCAACTCGCCGTCGGGGTGCTGAGCGTTATCATGTTCTTTGCCGTCTCTCCGGGCGATATCGTGCTGGCCTTTATTCTGTATTTCCTTATTTCCTTTGCCGTTGACCTGCATGCTCCGGTTTTCTGGTCGGCTATCGCCGAGTCAGTAGATTACGGAGAAGCCAAGACTGGGCGGCGTGTCTCAGGACTGGCGTTCGGTGGTATTTCATTTTTTCAAAAAGCAGGCATGGGGGCAGCCGGTTTCCTGGTAGGCATCTTGTTAACCTATTTTAACTATGAGCCTAATACTGAACAGAGTGCGTTTACGCTAACCGGTATCGCGTTGATGCTTTCTATCATTCCTGGCGTCTTTCATACGCTGATGGGCAGCTTAATGTTCAAGTACCATATTACTGATCGCTATTATGAAAAAATGAAAGCAAACCTTTTAGAGGGCTCCCCGCTACCTGAAACGCCGCCAAAGCAACAACAGCGGCCTATCTACCGCGCAACGAACCTATAACGCGCAACGAACCTATAAGAAGAGAGACCATAATGACGATGAGGCCTTTGATAGAACAACGCGCAGACCCGTTTATTCATAAGCATACCGACGGCTTTTATTACTTCACGGCTTCGGTGCCTGAATATGATCGTTTAGAGTTACGCCGGGCATCAAGCATCGAAGCCCTTGCCGATGCCAGTACCGTCAGCGTATGGCACAAGCCAGATACAGGCCCTTTAAGCGAACTGATTTGGGCACCGGAACTGCACTTTCATGCAGGGCGTTGGACTATCTATTTTGCGGCGGCTCCCAGCCGAGAGATTAAAGACGGTTTATTCCAGCACCGCATGTACGCAATTAGCACTGACGCGGAAAACCCTCTGACCGGCACATGGAGCGCGCCCATTCAGGTCGAGACGGGCATCGATAGCTTCTGCCTCGACGCAACAACGTTCTCTCATCATGACAAACTCTATTACCTATGGGCGCAGAAGTCGCCTGACATCCCCGGCAACTCCAACCTCTATATTGCACCCATGGAAGCGCCCGACACGCTATCAGGGCCGCCGGTTCGTTTGAGTATTCCTGAATTTGAGTGGGAGACGCGTGGCTTCAGTGTCAACGAGGGGCCTGCGGTTCTGTGCCGACATGGCCGAGTGTTATTAACCTACTCGGCAAGCGCTACCGATGAAAACTACTGCATGGGCTTGTTGTGGGCCAATGCCGATGACGACTTGCTTGATCCTTCCAGCTGGACGAAGCTGCCAAACCCCGTTTTTCAGAGCGACTCGCCCAATAAGCTCTTCGGGCCAGGGCACAATAGTTTTACCGTTTCTGAAGACGGCCAAACGGATCTACTGGTGTATCACGCGCGCACGTATACCGAGATTGAGGGCGACCCCCTGTGGGATCCGAACCGACATACGTACGTCAAACGCATCCAATGGGACGCAGAAGGATTCCCTCTTTTCGGAAAACCCTCATCACCTGATTAATGGTTTATTTTCCTGCGAATGCTTTAACGTTCCGCGTTAACCCGCCACCAACGACTCCATATGCCCTTGCGTTTGGCTTGAGTCGTTGATGGCACCTCTCTATAGCGTGAACGGCCATCACTCGATAAACGCATCCGTTACGTCACGATGACCGTACAAGAAAGCGTCGGCTACTTGGCGCAGTGGCGCGACATCTACTTCGCTGCGCCCCGCTGCGATAAGCTCGGCGAAGTAAGTATAAAGACCTTCATACTCCTTCTCTTCAGCGTCGACTATCTGCTGACCTTCAATCGTTAGGCGGCAACCACCGTCGGTCAGGCTTACGCGCCCGCCATCAGTATCAATGTGAATATCCCAGGTTTGCGGGCCGGTCTGACGAAAATCAAACACCGCTTCAATAGCCGTATCCAGGTGGTCCGTAAAAGAGAGCTCAGCGGCAATCGGTGTCTGGCAATTTTCTGGCACCTGCAACCGCGCCTGACGCAGGAAAAACGGTTGCGGCAGGATGGCCGTAGCAATGGAAAGCGCGTTAATACCCGGGTCGAATACGCCCATTCCACCGGGTTGCCAGATCCACGCTTGGCCTGGATGCCATACCCTTACGTCCTCTTTCCACTCAATATCAACTCGCCGAATACTGCGCTCTGCTAACCACTGTTTGGCATGGGCAACGCCCGGTGCAAAACGTGAATGCCAGGCAGCAAACAGGCTAACGCCTTGCTGGTCAGCCACTGCGATCAAGTCCTCTACTTCACTTAACGTGGCCCCTGGCGGCTTTTCCAGCAGCACGTGCTTGCCACGCATTAACGCAAGGCGCGCTTGAGAGTAGCGCAGGTGAGTAGGCGTGCAAATGGCCACGGCGGTTATCTCAGGGTGAGCATCCAGCATGGCCTCTAGCGAGGCATAGCCAGGAGTGCCCGGCAGTACTGCATTAGGATCAGCTGTGGCGACAAACTGGCAGCTAGTGGCCGCTGCCATTGCAGGAATATGCTGATCGCGGGCAATTTTACCCACCCCGACCAGGCCAATCATTACGTGAGACATACGTTTGCCTTGTTAGCAAAAGTGGGATCAATGTAAGGCTCAGCGGCGCTCGATGTTAAGCCCCAAAGAGCTGGGTTCCAAAGAGCTAGGCCCCAAAGAGCTGGGCTCCAGGGTGCTGGCACTGTTCTCAAGCCCCAGCGCCTTTGCGGTACCCGCCAACACGGCCTGAGCCGCCAAAAACGCCTCCCGAGGGCGGCGCAGGCGAATACTTTCCATTAGCTGGCGATGCTGCTCCAAACTCTCGTCAGGGTCCGGGGCGCTCTCATTGGACATCGATACCAACATGTAAATGGAAGGACGCAAGATATGGGAAAGCTGTGCCCAAACGATGTTGTGAGTCGCCTTGAAGATCGCCTCATGAAAAGCAACATCGCATTCACTATGCAGACGCCGCTCTTCAAGACAGGTGGCATTACGCAGGTTCTGGCCCAACCCTTCAAATGCTTCTTCGATAGCCACCAAATCGTGCGCCGTGGCACGCTTGGCAGCGGTCATCGCCACATAAGGTTCCACGTCCAAACGAAAAGCCAGTATTTCGCGCTGGATATCAGGGTTTGGCGCAGCATACCGCGTTAACCAATGGGTCACCTGGGGATCAAGGATATGCCACTCAGAATACTCACGAACCTTGGAGCCATGCCCTGAAATACGCTCAATAATACCCGCATCCACCAACTGACGAAGATCGCTACGTACCGCCGAGCGATTAATAGCAAAGCGTTCACACAGATCCAGCTCCCGAGGCACAAAATCGCCGGGCTGATAATGCCCTGCGAAGATAGCTTCGGCGAGATGTTCGGCAATACTGGGCCGAGCAACAGGCTTACTGAGAGATGACGTCACTATGATTCAACCCTATTACAATTCTTCTCAATCATAACGTAATCAACCTCTCCAAGCATGGGCGTAATACAAGCGGATGGTACTGATGATTTCCCCTTGATTAATGCTCATGGCGACATCGTGATATTGGCAACTCCCTTTAAATCCAGGGAGCCGCTATGACGTTACGCTTTCTTTGTGATAACGTCGACACATACAAAAGTATATGTTGAACATACTGGCAATAAGCTCAACAGTTCGTCTACGATGAATAGCACTTTCCAAATAATGGCGTCAGCCACCTCTAACAAGCAGCGCTAGCACTCTCCCGGATAGCCCGCTTGGGGTGACATGACACCGCCTCATGCCATTCAAGACACCATTGGGTTGCCTGCTGTTTGCCATGCAAATGAGCAAGCGCTTGATGTATTAACAAGGACATGTCGCTATGCGGTTGATTCAGTACACCGAACAAGAAACACTAAAAGTCGCATTGGTAGAGAGCGCTGAGAAAGTTCGCCCCATCGCCATAGAGGGCGGCACTTACGCGCTAGCTAAAGCCGCTATTGCCGCTGGGGAGTCGCTTGAACAAGCCATTAAATCACGGCTTGGCGACACGCAGATTGATTACCAAACGCTAATCGACGAGCAGCGCCTGCTACCGCCGCTCACGCATCCCGACCCCGCCCACTGCCTGGTGACCGGCACCGGCCTCACCCACTTGGGCAGCGCCGATACGCGATCCGCCATGCATGCCAAAACCCAAGTGGCCGAGGAGGAGCTGACCGACTCCATGCGCATGTTCAAACTCGGCGTTGAAGGCGGAAAGCCTTCCGATAACGCCGAAGGGTCGCAGCCGGAATGGTTCTATAAAGGCGATGGCGACTGCATCGTCGCGCCGGAAGCAGACATGCCTTCTCCCGCGTTTGCCCAGGATGCTGGTGAAGAACCAGAGCTTGCGGGGCTCTATATGGTGGCTGACGATGGCACTCCGTGGCGGATTGGCTACGCTGTGGGTAACGAATTTTCCGACCATGTTACCGAGCGTTTTAACTACCTATGGCTGGCGCACTCTAAACTGCGCGCCTGTAGCGTTGGGCCAGAGCTGTTGATCGGAGAGTTGCCTACCCACCTTGAAGGCACCAGCCGCATTGTGCGCGATGGTCAAACATTGTGGGAAAAGCCATTTTTAACCGGTGAGTCCAATATGGCCCACAGCCTCGCCAATCTTGAGCACCACCACTTCAAATACGCAGGCTTTCGCCGCCCGGGCGATGTCCACGTCCACTTCTTCGGCACGGCTACTCTTAGCTTTGCTGACCAGATTCAAACCCGCGATGGTGACCGTTTCGAGATCACGCTTAACGATTTTGGCCGCTCACTACGTAACACGCTACGCATGCCAACGAATCACAAGCACGAAACAACCATCGTCAACGCGCTTTAACAGGAGGCTACATGACACTGCAAGGTACACTGCTTATCGGTCAACAGGCCGTCACCGGTACTCAAGCCGATATTGTTGCCGTTAACCCGGCCACCGGCGAAACGCTGGAGCCGCGCTATCCCGGTGGTAGCCGCGCCGAGGTTGAAAAAGCCTGCCAGCTTGCCGAGGCGGCGTTTGATCAATACCGCGAAACCTCACTTGAAGCGCGCGCTCACTTCCTGGAAACCATTGCCGAAGAAATTGAGGCCATTGGTGCTGACTTGACCCAGCGCGGCGTGGCCGAAACCGGCCTGCCTGAAGCGCGCCTTGAAGGCGAGCGAGGCCGGACCTGCGGCCAGCTACGGCTGTTCGCTTCGGTAGTGCGCGCAGGTGAATGGCTGGATTTGCGCTACGACCCGGCCCAGCCTGAGCGTAAGCCCATGCCGCGTGCCGACTTACGCCAGCGCCATATTCCGCTTGGCCCCGTGGCCGTGTTCGGCGCCAGCAACTTCCCGTTGGCTTTCAGCGTAGCAGGGGGCGATACCGCCTCGGCGCTGGCGGCAGGCTGCCCTGTGGTCGTGAAAGGCCATTCAGCCCACCCCGGCACTTCTGAACTGGTAGGCCGCGCTATTCAACGCGCCGCGGCCAGGTGCAACATGCCGGAAGGGGTGTTTTCGCTACTGTTCGGCTCAGGTCGCGATATTGGCCAAGCGCTGGTCTCAGACCCGCGTATTAAAGCGGTTGGTTTTACCGGCTCACGCAGCGGCGGCATGGCCTTGATGGCGACTGCCCAGGCGCGTCCCGAGCCGATTCCCGTTTATGCCGAGATGAGCAGCATCAACCCGGTATTCCTGTTCCCCGAGGCGCTGAAAGCGCGCGGCAACAAGCTTGCCGAAGGCTTTGTCGCCTCGCTGAATATGGGTGCCGGCCAGTTCTGCACCAACCCTGGCCTGGTCATTGGCCTCAAAGGCGCTGACCTGGATGCGTTTATCACTACCGCAGGGGAAGCCGTTAAAGCCAGCGGCGCCCAAACGATGCTGACGCCCGGCATCCATGAGGCGTATCAAAGCGGTGTCTCCGCCCTTTCGGGCCAACCAAGCGTCAAGGAAGTGGCCCGTGGTCAGTCAGGTAGCGGCCCGCATAGCTGCCAACCGGGGCTATTTGTGGCCAGTGCTCAGGACTTCCTTAACGATGACGCGCTTCAGGGCGAAATCTTCGGCGCTGCCTCGCTGGTCATTGAGTGCGCTGACGTGCAGGAGATGCAGCGTGTTGCCGACCAGCTCGAAGGTCAGTTGACGATTACCCTGCAAATGGACGATGGCGACCTGGAGGCCGCACAATCACTTCTGCCCACGCTTGAGCAGCGCGCCGGCCGACTCCTGGCCAATGGCTGGCCGACCGGGGTTGAAGTGGGTCACGCGATGGTGCATGGCGGACCGTTCCCGGCAACGTCCGACAGCCGCACTACGTCTGTCGGCAGCGCCGCGATTTATCGCTTCCTGCGCCCGGTTTGCTATCAGGACTTGCCTGCTGGTTTACTGCCAGAAGCATTGCGCGACGATAATCCTTTTAAGGTTTCGCGACTGGTGGATGGTAAGCGGGAATATTAAACAAGACGGTAAATAGCAACTCATCAGGACATATACTGCCTGAGACCTTTTATTAACATGCTAAAGACCTCGCCGCACCAAGCCCCCGACAGGGGGCTATATCCCATGTTAAACGTGGAATATTTTAGCGAAAAAACGAATTATTTTATGGAACGGAGCGCGGTACGACGGTCACCACTTAAACGTTAATTCATCCCAGGCATTAACCTCCTATAGCCTACTGAGGACAGCCCTGTCCAAGACGAATTTTGACTAGCGGCGCCTGTTATTCAACCGTAAACATCCTGCACATATGCCCGAAATGCTAATTTACGGATTTATCTATTTCACAGGCTGATTTCTCTTTCGTCGTGCGATAAACACTATCCAAGTGAGCAAGCATCGCTCGCTCGGCCGCATCGGGATCACCGCGTTTCAAAGCATCAACAATGCGAGCATGCTCCCCATAACTCCGCTCAATCGCACCGTCCTCAACCATTACTTGGCGGCGTATACTAAGCCCATACCCGTAGAGTTCTTGAGCATAACGCAACAACAAGGAATTATTAGCATACTCAGAGATAAGTTTATGAAAGCTCTGATCAGATAGCTGAAAATAGACAGGCGAATCGAATAGCTTGCTCTGTGCGTCAAGCAATCGCTCCAGCTTTTGAATGCCTTCCATATCTATTCTAATAGCAGCTCGCCTAGCAATAGCAGCTTCGACAATAATCCGGCTCTCGAAAACACAGTCCAAATCGAAGCTCTCCATCTCGCTTACCCGGCAAGCCTCTTGGGTATCTGTAAAACGTGATAGAGCATGCTCATCTGCACTTATACGTGTTTTACTGCCTTGAGAAACGCTTATCAAATCATAGGCAGCCATTTGAGCAAGAGCACCTCGTACTGTCTCTCTACTAACTTCAAAAAGCTGTGCCAACTCGCGCTCGCTAGGCAATAAATCTCCCTCTCTTAGCAGTCCTGTTTTAAGCATATCAATTAGTTTTTCAACCAGTACTTCCTTTTTAGTTTTATTTTTGAGAGCTTTTTCAAAAGCAAATGCTGAATTAGACATAAAATTTTCCCATCTCAACTGGTCTATATACTAGACCAAAAACGACCATGATTTCCACATATGATCACCCTTTAGACAAAGGTATATATTTACCGACCCCCTATTGACTAACAAGGCCATAGGAATCTAAATTGCCTACCGACTGGTCCGGTAATCCAACCAGCATACCAGACAAACACAATAAGCCTAAAAAGAAGGGGCTCGTCATGTTCAAACTCTCTCTCAGCGCTACGGCTTTAGCTTTGGTCTTGTGTTCTTCGCAAGCCCAAGCTAACCAAGAAAAAATTGTATTCGCTATTGGTGGATCATCCCAAAGCTTGCAAGGCCAAACCGCATTGGAGTTTAAACGCCAACTCCAAGAGAGATTAGGCGACGATATCCAAATTGAATATTACGATAGTGGCCAGTTGGGAGATGAGCGCCAACTTATCCAACGCCTACGCATGGGCACCGTCGACTTAGCTGCAATTTCATCGATCATGTCATCTGTAGCGCCAAATTTTGCTCTTTTCGATCTTCCTTACTTGGTCAGCGATCGTGACCATTTAAAGAAAATAGATGATGAAATTGTTATGCAGGATCTTGCTGAAGGAGCAGAGGAGCAAGGCTTAAAAATTATCTCTACATGGGAAAACGGTTTTCGTCAAATTACCAACAGTCGCCGAGCTATCACTACTCCCACTGATCTAGAAGGACTAAGAATTCGCACTCCTCAAAGTGACTGGCGAACCCGTATGTTCTCAACGTGGGGCGCCAACCCTACTCCCATGGCTTTTTCAGAAGTATTTGTTGGGCTCCAAACAGGTGTAATCGACGGACAAGAAAACCCTCTCAGTAATATTTACGGCGCTCGGCTTCACGAAGTTCAAGAATATTTATCGCTAACGAACCATGTTTATACACCTATATGGCTAACCGCCGGTTTAGGCAAGTGGGATCAATTCTCAGATGAGGTTCGTGATGCAATTAGCGAGGCGGCTGCTGAAACTCAATTATGGGCTTTTGCAAGAGGCGCTGAATTGGATCAAGAGCTGCTAGATACGATGCGAGATTCCGGCGTTGAAATTAACGAAGTGGACCGAGAAGCATTTATCAGTGCCAGTGTTCCTGTATATGAGGCGTTTGCTGAGCAAGTTGAAAATGGTCAAGCATTAATAGATCGCGCCATGAGCCTAGCCAACGATTAAAAAGTATTTACCTTTTGGGCGTCATTACAGACGCCCATGCGTCCAGCAACGGGTATAAAAAATGGCACTAATTGAAAAGCTGCGGTTTCTAATCGAAAAGTTATTAGAAATCTTTACCGTTACTTTGCTACTTGCTCTTACTTTCATAGTACTTGCAGCTGTGGCATTTAGAACCTTTGGAAGCTCTATTACCTGGTACGATGAGGTAGCATCTATAGGACTTGCCTGGTTAACTTTTTACGGTGCCAACCTGGCAGCCATTAAACGTGCGCATATGGGATTTCCAGGGCTTGTAAGCAATGCTCCCTCAGCTGTCAGAGCTAGCTTATTTGTTTTAAGCGAAGCTATTGTGATTGGTTTCTTCTTGATAATTGCTTATTACGGCTACCGAGTCTTGGACATACTGGCATGGGATCGCTTGGTTTCTCTTCCTAGTATTAGCCTTACGATTACCCAATCGGCAGTCCCTATTAGCGCGGCATTGTTTATTCTTTGTGAACTGTTATCTCTACCTGGCGCTTGGAAAAAGATGAAAAATGGCGTCGACAGCGAGCATGAAGCTATCGAAGAAGCAATTCGTTTAGCCGAGGAAGATTTAAGGGAGAGTCGGCCATGATTTTACTAGTAGTTATCGCAGCCTTATTTTCTTTGGTGCTTATCAATGTACCTATTGCAGTCGCAATTGGAGCTGTAGGTGTTATTGGTGTTTTTATAAACATGGGGCCTCAGCATCTTCTTAATGTTCCCTTAACACTTTTTAATGGTGCTACTAACTTTCCGTTAATTGCTATTCCGTTATTCATCTTTGCTGGCGCACTGATGAACACCTCTGGCATTTCTACCCGACTGATCAATTTAGTGACAGCTATGGTGGGATTTGTAAGAGGAGGCCTGGCGATGGTTAATGTTGGTGTATCAATGTTTTTTGCTGAAATTTCTGGCTCCGCTGTTGCAGACGTAGCAGCGACAGGCTCTATTTTAATTCCAGAAATGAAACGTAAAAACTACAACCCCGAGTTTTCTGCAGCTATCACGTCTTCGTCTGCATCCTTGGCTGTCATTATCCCTCCTTCTTTATCAATGATTCTTTACGGAGCGATCGCCGAGGTTTCTATTGTTCAGTTATTCGTAGCAGGCATTATCCCAGGGATTCTTGGCGGCATCGGCCTTGCATGTTTCTGTTACTACTATGCAGTTAAGTATAACTTGCCTCGCGAAGAAGCCTTTTCTCTTCGCCGCTTAGGTAAAGCTTTCAAGGAAGCTGCCTGGGCCTTATTACTACCAATTATAATTCTAGGTGGCATATTTGGTGGCTTGGTTACTGCAACTGAAGGAGCGGGCATAGCCGTACTGGCTGCCTTAATTATTGGCGGACTTATATATAGAGAACTTAACTTAAAAGTTCTTTATCGTGCGGTAACAGATGGCGTTATACAAACGGCCGTTGTTATGTTACTAGTCGCAACATCAGCAGTACTAGGGCTATTTCTTACAGAAATGCAACTCCCGCAACAACTGGCGCAACAAATCACTACTTTAACTGAGAATCCTATTGCGGTATTAGCACTACTCAATATTTTACTACTTTTATTAGGTATGTTCCTGCATGGGGCAGCAGCAATCATTCTAGTAGTGCCAATAGTAATGCCGCTAGTCACTCAAATCGGCATTGATCCAATTCACTTTGGCTTAATCCTGACGCTTAACTTAGCCATTGGCCAGCAAACGCCTCCTGTCGCGTCTGTACTTGCCACCGCCTGTTCAATTGCTAAAACCGATATGTGGAATACTACCCGGGTTAACCTCCCTATGATCGGTGTATTGTTTATCGTATTACTATTAGTAACCTATATTCCTGAAGTTTCTCTCTATTTAGTTGATCTGTTTTATTAAAATCGTTTAACAGGAGTTCTATATGAAAGATTCAAAACCTGTAATCGCGGTAATCCTAGGTGACCCTGCTGGTGTTGGCCCAGAGCTAATCGCTAAGCTATTCAATGAAGCCGACCTTTTTAAAGATGTACATACCGTATTGCTGGGTGATCGCTGGCTGTGGCAAGAAGGACAACGTGTTGCAGGCATTCACCATAATTTGGTTGAAATAAGCGAATTTAGCCAAGCACGTTTACACTCCACCCCAGTATTTTTACCAACAGAGAGTGTTGCTGAAAGTGACATTAGCTATGCACAAGAAACAGCTGCTGGCGGTGCTTCCGTACTCGCATTGTTAAAACGCTGTATGAGTGCAGCGCTAGACAATGAGGTAGATGCGATTTGCTTTGCGCCTTTAAATAAATACTCCATGAAAAAAGGCGGGCTTGAGTATGAAGACGAGTTACATTTCTTCGCTAACTATTTAAATGTTAATAACTATTTTTGTGAGTTTAATACTTTGGGCAATCTGTGGACGGCCCGAATTTCCTCGCATATTCCACTTAAAGATGCGGCCGAATATATCACTGAAGAGCGTATTGTCGCGGCTAGCCGATTGATGTACGACGCACTGCAACTGGCAGGCAATCCAGAGCCACGCGTTGTAGTAGCAGCCTTTAATCCTCATGCAGGGGAAGGCGGCACTTGTGGACGCGAAGAAATCGAGATCATTACGCCTGCGGTTGAGGCGTGCAGAGCCCAAGGCTATCCAATTAGTGGCCCCCTCCCCGCCGACACCCTATTTATTAAGGCTCGTGATGGCGAGTTTGATGCAGTGGTCACCATGTACCACGACCAAGGCCAAATTGCGATCAAACTAATGGGCTTTATGGAGGGCGTAACTGTACAAGGAGGCCTTCCCATCCCCATTACTACTCCTGCCCATGGCACGGCATTTGATATCGCTGGCCAAGGAAAAGCTAATGTTAGTCCAACTCGTAACGCCTTCATCATCGCTTGTCGGATGGGCAAGAACCTTCGTCAACAGCGACTGAACACCAATATTTAACCAAATACTCACTTAAGGAAAACCTTAATGAAAATCACTAATGTCCGCACCCGCGTATTTGAATGGAAAGGCCATACTGTAACGCCGACCCCTCACTTTTGCTCCAACGCAATGGATGAGCTTTGGGATAAAGGAGATTCCATGGGCACCTTCCGCTTCCATGGATGGACGGTGGTTGAAATTGAAACCGACAACGGCATTGTAGGGCTTGGAAATGTGGCGTTAGCACCACGTATCGCTAAAGCAATTATCGATCAGTATCTTGCCCCGCTAGTAATTGGCCAAGATCCTTTTGACTACGAATATCTCTGGCAACGGATGTATCGCTCCACGCATGCATGGGGTCGTAAAGGCATCGGTATGGCGGCAATATCTGGAGTCGATATTGCTATTTGGGACATCATGGGTAAAGCCGTAAACAAGCCTGTTTTTAAATTATTAGGAGGTCGCACAAAAGAGAAAATTCCTTGCTACGCATCCAAACTTTATCGCACTGATCTAAAAGGCATGCAGGAAGAAGCACAGTCTTATCTTGATCAAGGTTTCCAAGCGATGAAGATGCGCTTTGGCTATGGTCCCAAAGACGGCCCTTCGGGCATGCGCGAAAACCTGAATAGCGTTGCGGCAGTGCGTGAAGTAATCGGCGATGATATCGACTTAATGCTTGAATGCTATATGGGCTGGAACCTCGAGTATGCCAAACGCATGTTACCTCGATTGGAACGCTTTCAGCCACGATGGCTTGAAGAGCCAGTGATTGCTGATGATATTGATGGCTACGCAGAGCTCAACCAACTTACCAGTATCCCTATTTCAGGCGGCGAGCACGAGTTCACTTCTTATGGCTTCCGCCAACTGCTTGAAAAACGTGCAGTTTCTGTTATCCAATACGATACTAATCGGGTTGGCGGCATTACCGCCGCGCATAAGATCAATGCTCTTGCTGAATCGTTTAGCGTACCTGTCATCCCTCATGCAGGTCAGATGCATAACTATCATTTAACAATGTCTACGCTTGCATCTCCTATGTCCGAATTCTTCCCAGTACACGATGTAGAGATTGGTAACGAGCTGTTTTATTACCTGTTTGAAGGTGATCCTGAGCCAGTCAATGGGTTTATCGATCTTGACGATAATACGCCCGGCCTCGGCTTAAAGCTCAACGAACGTTATTTTGATCAGTTCCATATCATCGAATAAGAGTCTTACTAATGCGAATCGTACAAGTGAAAACTTCTCGCGGCATTCGTGCCGCGGTGGTTGAAAGTTCAATTCAGCTTCGTGTGATTGATTACCCCGGAGGGACCTATGCGTTAGCAAAGGCCGCTCTCGACGAGGGCACCTCTCTTACTGCATTCATTGAATCTCATCGTAGCCATGATTTGTTGGATTACAATCAGGCAATAGATTTAGGTTTACTGCTGCCTCCGCTTACACATCCTGACCCAGCCCACTGCTTTGTTACCGGCACTGGTTTAACCCATCTGGGCAGCGCCGATACCCGCTCTGCAATGCATGCAAGTGTACAAGCTAACAATGAGGAACTTACTGATTCCATGCGTATGTTCAAGCTTGGAGTTGAGGGAGGTAAACCTCTTGCAGGCACAATGGGAGCTCAACCCGAATGGTTCTATAAAGGTGATGGCAGCATCGTCGTTCCCCCAGAAAGCCCATTTACGGTGCCATTTTTCGCCGAAGATGCGGGTGAAGAGCCTGAGTTAGTTGGCCTTTACATAAATGCTACTGACGGTACTCCATATAGGGTGGGCTATGCCGTTGGGAACGAATTCTCCGACCATATCACTGAGCGTGCTAATTACTTATGGTTGGCGCACTCTAAACTACGCGCTTGCAGCTTTGGCCCTGAATTATTCCTGGGTGAGCTCCCTGATTATTTAGAGGGCACTAGCCGAATTGTTCGCGAGGACAAAATTCTATGGGAAAAAACCTTTCTTACCGGAGAGGCAAATATGGCGCATAGCCTAGCCAATCTAGAATACCACCATTTCAAGTACGCCCAGTTTCGACGCCCAGGCGATGTACATGTGCATTACTTTGGCACTGCAACGCTCAGTTTTGCTGACAATATTTCTGTGCGTGACGGTGACCGTTTTGAGATTGACCTACCTCTTCTTGGCCGCAAGTTATGTAATCCAGTCAAATTCATGCCAGAAGAGAATCCTGCAATGAAAAAAGTGCAATCTATCTAGAATTACCGCGCTAACTTCGAGGCCACCATAATGATAACCAAGTTCTATTTATTAAAAAAAGTTATAGCTACAACGTTATCGGTGGCTCTCTTTGCTCCATTTGCCTACACCCAAGCGGCTACAACATTAACACTGGCCCATGCACACCCAGTAGATGACTCTCAACATTTGGCCGCGTTACGCTTCGCCGAGAGAGTAAAAGAACGTAGCGGCGACGAAATTAATATTCGTATTTTTCCAAATGGCCAACTCGGAAATGATCAAGCCATGATCACTGGTGTCCGTAGTGGAACAATTGATATCGAATTATCTGGCAATCCTTATTTTAGTGGATTAGCTAGCCAACTTAGCTTGCTTGATCTGCCATTTCTTTTTGATAACTACGATCAAGCATATCGAGTGCTAGATGGAGAGATCGGACTGAACTTACTTACAAGCATGCGAGAGAAAAACCTTGAAGGCCTCGCATTCTGGGAAATTGGATTTCGTAATTTAATCAACTCGCGCCGTGCAATCGAGTCAGCTAATGATATCAAAGGGCTGAAATTAAGAACGACACCTAATCCAGTGCATATCGCTGCATTTGAGGCATTGGGTGCCAATCCAGTCCCCATGCCTTTCGCAGAGCTTTTCACTGCATTAGAAACCAGAACAGTAGACGGTCAAGAAAATCCCGTTAGCTTAATTCGCTCGGCGAGCTTATATGATGTTCAAAAACATCTTTCACTAACGGCACATGCCTATACCGCAGCGCCATTGGTTATGAATAAAAATCGCTTTAGTGAGCTATCGGAAGAGCAACAGCTCATATTGCGTGATGAAGCACAAAGCGCTGCTCAATACCAGCGCCAAATTAATCAAGAGAGGATATCTAGCGACTTGGAATTTCTTAAGAACAAGGGGATGCAAGTCGCAGAACAGCCTGATCGTGCATCTATGCATGGCAGGGTAGCTGAATTAGTTCGTAACGAATTTACTGCTCAGCACGGTAGCGAATTACTTGATGCAGTTGAGCGTACGAAGTACACGAATTAATCCGTGAATCGTCACATTGCGGTTTATCGATGAGGCTATAAGAGCATGCAGATAAATGAACATCGACAACGTTACCTTGATAGTGGAGAAGATCAAGATCTTCCCATTATAGATGCACATCTTCATTTCTGGGATCCTCAATCTAATTACCATCCATGGCTGTGTGATGAGCCAATGATCCCTTTTCGATATGGAGACTATAGCAGTATTCGCATACCTTTTTTTCCACAGGACTATCAGCAGCAGTGTGGACATCACAACGTACTTGGATGCGTTTACATGGAAGCTGAATGGCAGCATGGGGATGCGCTAAAAGAGGCTCGCTGGATAGATGCCCTTAACGGTAGAACCTGCTGGCCAAATGCCATGATTGCTCAGGCTTGGTTAGATGCGGATAACATTGATGCTCAACTAGAAAAGCTATCGGCTTGGCCGCTAGTTCGCGGAGTCCGGCATAAACCAACCACCATGCCTCGCGATAAGTACAAAGCCAATCACAGCATGCCCGGCTCTCTCAAATGCCCTCGATTTCAACGCGGCTATGCGCTACTGGCTCAGTATAAATTCATCTTCGAGCTACAAGTTCCATGGTGGCATCTAAACGAATTAGTTTATTTATTAGAGCGTTACCCAGATGTACCAGTAGTCATAAATCATGCTGGCGTTCCCAATGATCGCACACATGAAACACTAGCAGGATGGAAAGAGGCATTAGAACAAGTTGCCGCTTATCCACACGTCATGCTTAAACTTTCTGGTATAGGCCTAAAAGATCAGCCTTGGCGGCTAAAGGACAATACTTGGCTAATTCATACTGCTTTAGAAACTTTTGGAGCAGAACGTTGTATGTTTGCCAGCAACTTTCCTGTTGACGGTTTAGTAACCGATCTTGAAGCATTATGGGGCCACTTCAAACAACTTAGCTCAAAACTTACTCGTAGTGAAAAATTATCCGTATTTTGTGACAACGCATTACGAAGTTATTTACTAGCACCGCCCGCCCAGGAACCCCTTGGCCATAACTCCACAAGAGCTATAAAACCATTAATAAACTAAGGACTTCATTATGACACGCCATAATCATATTTTCTCCATTGCCGTTTTGGTTGCAGGTCTTAGCTGTATTTCACCACAAATCTTTGCGGCAGATATTAGCGCCCGTCTCGGGACCAGCCTTCCGGATTCACATCCTCAAACCTTAGGAGCTCATCATTTTGCCGAGCTAGTCGAGCAGAAAACCAATGGCGATGTTGATGTACAAGTATTCAGTAACGGGATTCTTGGTAGTGATGTCAATATGACATCAATGGTTCAGGCTGGAACGCTGGATCTCACTGTTCCTTCAACAGCCACCCTGTCAAGCCTAAACCCAGACTTTAGTATTATCAGTTTACCATTCCAATTCGATGACGAAGCGCATGCAGATGCGGTATTGGATAGCCCTGTCGGGGCAGCTCTTCTTGCCAGCCTTAACGATAAAGGATTAGTAGGGCTTGGCTTTTGGGAGAACGGCTTTAGGCATATTACTAACTCAAAGCGCCCTATCGAGAACCTGGAAGATTTAAGCGGCCTAAAAATTCGCACAATGCAAAATGCTTTATATATAGACCTTTTTAATGGACTCGACGCTAATGCTGTCCCAATGCCGGTTAACGAACTATTTACCGCACTTGAAACTAATACCGTTGATGGTCAGGAAAACCCTTACACTGTCATAGATACCAAACGCTTTTATGAAGTTCAAGATTACTTATCTCAGACATCGCATGCGTATGATGCACTGGTTTTACTTACATCAGATCGGTTTATGAATAAACTAAGTGATACCCAGAGGGAAGCTATTAAAGAAGCTGCACGAGAAGCAACTCTTTACCAGCGCAGCATTAGTAGAGAATTAAATCAAGAATTATTGTCAGAATTGAGTAAAAAAATGCAAATTAATGAAGTACCTCTCGTCGAACGTCAACACATGCATCAGCAACTTAATAGCATGCTTGAACAACATCGTGAAGTACTAAGCCCAGAGTTCGTAGCTGATTTCGATAACGCAATTAGCAACAGTCGTTAGCATTATCGGATTTTCGAGAATGATTCTGATCATTACGATAGTAAAGAGGCATGTTTTTACATGTCTCTTGGGGGCAATCGCTCATGTATAAACACGATAGAACCACTGTTCCTTCCTCAGAGGGACCAGTACATAAAAAAGCACTTGGTATTGCTATACAAGTTGCATTTTTGGCTAAAGGAGTGGAGCGTTTGCTCAACTTTCTAATGGTCTTGGCACTGATCAGCATGATCACCCTTGTATTTACCAACGTGGTATTGCGCTATGGTTTTAATAGTGGCATTTCAGTCAGTGTTGAGTTGTCTCGATTTCTCTTTGTCTGGATAACTTTTCTGGGTGCCGTTACGGCTTTACTGCGTCACGAACATTTACGCGTTACAACGCTGTCAGAACGTTTTCCTGTGCTTGTGCAGGCTGTACTTAATCGACTGGTAACACTTGTCATGCTGGGATGCTGTTTGATGTTATTAAACGGAAGTTATTATCAGACACTGCTAAATTGGGACAACATTTCTCCAATTAGCGGCATTCCAGTGGGTGTTTTTTACTTGGCAGGCTTAATAGCTGGGCTACTAATGTCAATTATACTTTTTTATCGACTTATCATGCCATCAACCTTTCAGGGCACCCACAAGCTAGATAAAGAAAAGGATATTTAGCATGACAATTACGCTTTTTCTTGGCTCTTTACTTGCATCTATAGGCTTGAGCATCCCGATTGCTTTCGCATTGCTAGTAAGTGCTGTCGTATTAATGTTACACCTTGATCTTTTTAACTCTCAAATATTGGCTCAAAATTTGGTCAATGGAGCAGATAGTTACACGTTATTAGCAATCCCCTTCTTTCTGGTTGCCGGAGAGGTAATGTCACGAGGCGGCCTGTCAAAGCGCATAGTTGCGTTAGCGATGACATTAGTGGGCCATCGTAAAGGCGGCCTAGGCTTTGTAGCCATTTTTGCAGCTATTATCATGGCTAGCTTATCTGGTTCTGCGGTAGCAGATACTGCCGCATTGGCCAGTATGCTTCTACCGATGATGCGTCAAGCAGGTTATCCGCTTGGTCGTTCCTCCGGATTAATGGCAGCAGGTGGTATTATTGCTCCCATTATCCCTCCGTCTATTCCTCTTATTATTATTGGTGTGGCAGGCGGCATTTCCATTAGTAAACTTTTTTTGGCAGGTATCGTACCTGGACTCATTATGGGAGCCACATTAGTGCTAATGTGGCTATTTATGACTCGTAAAGAGGATTTGGTTGTTGCAAAAAAGGCAACCCGTGCAGAACGGTGGGAAGCTTTAAAAAAGAGCTTTTGGGCTATACTACTACCAGTCATTATTATCGGTGGTATTAAAACAGGGATTTTTACCCCAACGGAAGCTGGCGTAGTAGCTGCTGTATATGCAATCTTTGTTGCTACTGTTATTTATAGAGAATTAAATATAGCTGAACTTTACAGCGTTTTAACGCAAGCCGCACGTAGCACTGCTATTGTAATGTTTCTGGTAGCAGCTGCCATGGTAGCTTCATGGCTCATTAGTATTGCTCAATTACCGATGATGGTTGCTGATCTACTTTCCCCGTTAGTTGATAATCCGCGATTATTAATGCTAGCAATTATGGGGATAGTGCTAATCGTTGGTATGGTCATGGATCTGACGCCCACTATTCTGGTGCTCACGCCTATACTAATGCCAATCGTTAAGCTTGCAGGCATTGACCCAGTCTACTTTGGCATTATGTTTGTTCTTAACTGTGCTATTGGTTTAATCACTCCGCCGGTCGGCAATGTTCTTAATGTAATCACTAGTATTGGCAATCTAAAATTCGAAAAAGCAGTTTCAGGTGTTATGCCATTTGCCTTGGCATATATGGTTATTCTTTTGCTGTTCGTCGCCTTCCCACAAATCATTACCGTACCCCTTTATTGGCTAGCTGGATAATTCTTTAATCAATGTAAAACATGTCTGCTTTGCAGGCTTAAATCATGTTCACATACATAAAACCAATGTGAATGAGAATTAAAATCAATAACAAGCGAGACACTATGAAACCTCTAATTAAAGTATCGGCATCTGCTCTAATAATCGCTGGATCATTAACTCAGGTACAGGCGAGCACAGTCTTAAAGCTGGCACATGCGGCACCTGATAGCGACACCCAACAAGCCGCTGCGGAACGCTTTGCTGAGCTGGTTGATGAACGCACCAACGGCGACATTACCATTAATATTTTCGGTAATGGCTTGCTAGGAGGTGATCAGCAAATGATTGCGGCTGTACGCAACGGACTGATCGACATTGAACTATCGGGAAATCCAAATTTTACTGGCCTTGAACCGGCCCTTGGTGCTTTCGATTTGCCTTATATATTCGCTAATCGAGAAGAGGCTTATCAAGTGCTTGACGGTGATATTGGCCAGCGAGCACTGAATCTTTTGACAGATAAAAACCTGAAAGGACTAGCGTTTTGGGAAGTTGGCTTTCGTGCGATGACAAACTCCAAACGTCCCATTAAAACTCCCGAGGATGTTCGGGGGCTTGTCATGCGAACCAACTCTAATGAATCACTTATTGAGGCATTTTCATTACTTGGTGCGAATCCCGTTCCAATGCCAATAGGTGAACTTTATACAGCACTTGAGACCGGTACTGTTGACGCACAAGACCACCCAGTCGGGATTGTTTGGTCGGCTGGTTTTCATGAGGTTCAAGACTATCTTTCATTAACTAACCAGGCCTATACATCACTCATAATGGTAATGAATCAAGAAAAATTCGACAGCCTATCACCTGAACATCAGGAAATCCTGCTAACTTCCGCACGTGATGCAGGGAATTACCAGCGCGAATTAAACATTGAGAGCGAGCAAGAAATTCTCAATGAAATGCGTGCTAACGGCGTGCAAATTGAAGAGGAGGTCGACACTTCCGCCTTTCAAACCATTGTTCTCCCTACTTGGGATAGTTATATAAATAATAACGGTAGCGAGTGGACGGATGCTATTCAAGAGGTACTTCAGTAATCTTTAAATTTATAATTTAATTAATACCATAGGCATCCGACTTAACTGGATGCCTATTTAACATTTGGAGATGTATAGATGGCTAGTGAACACTTGCTTCTTAATCAAAAATGCGCCCACACTTTAAGCCTTTATGACGTTCAAAGCGGAAAAGAACTCAAAAGTATTCGGCTTCCTGACTATCCTCATGAGTTTGTTGTCGATTCTCAAGGCAAGCATGCCTATGTTGGTCATTATGGTATTTTAGGAGCTGACTGCATTGGTGACCAAGGAGGATGTTCTGTATTTGTAATTGACCTTAATACCTTTGAGCTCGTCAACACCCTCAGTACGTGGCCTTATTATCGTATTCATGGGCTAGGTATAGACGATCAAGATCGGCTTTACGCTATGAGTGAGGGGCACAATACTTTATTAATGTTCAATAATCCTCTCACTGCTACAGCTCCAAATCTTGCCGTATCTTCAGGTGGTTATAAGACCCACTTGTTTGCTCTTACCCGTAAAGGCGATTGGGCTTATGGAGTTAATCTTCTCAGCAACACTATCACCAAATTTAAGCCCCATGACGCTACATTCATGCCTATCGCAATGATTCCAGGGCGTAGGCCAGAAGGCAATGCTTTATCCGTTGATGAAGGCAAGCTTTTCATTAGCAACCGTGATGATGACACTATCGTTGCCATTAATACTGAGTCGATGACTATAGAAAACAGCGCAACGACAGGCCGCGATCCCAATCGCATCTACTCTGATCCATTTAACCGTTTAATTACTACAAATTATGGAGAGAGTTCACTGTCAGTTTTTGACCAGGAACTCAATTCTCTTGGGCTTATTGAGTTAGACAGCATCCCTATTGCCATGAGCTTTCATCCCGATGGACAGCATGCTTTTGTTTCCATGAAAGGCGACCGGGTTGATATTTTGAACTTGGAATCTGGGCATGTAGTAAATAGCTTCAATTGCCGCTCTGAACCTGATGTATCTCAACTTCTCGTGCGTAATTAAGGACTGGCCATTGTATACACAGACTTCTAGAGAGGAGATGCCGCAATGGATGCCAAACAGCTACTCATAGATGCTCATCATCATCTCTGGGCTCTTGATGGCAGTGTTAGTTATCCTTGGCTTGAAGAGAAACCAGTAAGAGGCTTCTTTCTAGGCGACTATACATCAATAAAGCGACCCTTCCTGGTTGAGGATTTGAAGCACCATATTCCTAAGGGCTATCACTTGGCAGGCAGCGTACATTGCGAAGCCGAAGCACATCGCTCTCAACCTCTAAAAGAAACGGAATGGATTAACTCAGTCTATACAGACCATAAGCTCCCCACAGCTCATGTTGGCTGGGCTGAATTCGGAACCCCAAAATGTTCTGAGCAACTTGATGCCCAGATGAATTCGCCACTTTTCCGGGGCGTAAGAGCCAAGCCTGTCACAGCCGTAACATCAGCACAAATCAATCAAGTTAAAGGCAATGCCGGGAGCCTACAAGATCGCCAGTGGTGTGACGGATTAATCATGCTAGAAGAGCGCAATCTTTCCTGGGATCTGCGTGTTCCCGCTTGGCACTTGAGTGACGCGGCAAAAACGCTGGAAGCGCGCCCTAAACTACGAGTTATCCTCAATCACACAGGGCTGCCTTGGGATCGAACTTCTCTTGGGATCGGCACTTGGCGTACGGGGATGCGCGCGCTAGCGGATAATCCCAATGTTGCAGTCAAGCTATCAGAGCTAGGTAGCCCTTGGCATGAATGGGACTATAAAGCCAACCTTGAGCTTCTCTGCGAAACCATCGATCTATTCGGGCCAAATCGCTGCCTCTTTGCTAGTAACTTTCCTGTTTCTAGCCTCGCAATAAGCTATGCAGACTGGCTAGGACTGGTCGAAGCTGCCATTTCCTTTTCCGCCCCCGATTATCGTCAAAACATACTTCACGATAACGCTTTGCATTGGTATCGGTTAACTAACTGAATACAGATGTATGAATATATCCACACAGGAGGTTTTATGACACTGCAAGGTACACTGCTTATCGGTCAACAGGCCGTCACCGGTACTCAAGCCGATATTGTTGCCGTTAACCCGGCCACCGGCGAGACACTGGAGCCGCGCTACCCCGGTGGTAGCCGCGCCGAGGTTGAAAAAGCCTGCCAGCTTGCCGAAGCGGCATTTGATCAATACCGCGAAACGTCACTTGAAGCGCGCGCTCACTTCCTGGAAACCATTGCCGAAGAAATTGAGGCCATTGGTGCTGACCTGACCCAGCGCGGCGTGGCCGAAACGGGCCTGCCTGAAGCGCGCCTTGAAGGCGAGCGAGGCCGGACCTGCGGCCAGCTGCGGCTGTTCGCCTCGGTAGTACGTGCGGGCGAATGGCTGGATTTACGCCACGACCCGGCCCAGCCTGATCGCCAACCCATGCCGCGCGCCGACTTACGTCAGCGCCATATTCCGCTTGGCCCCGTGGCCGTGTTCGGCGCCAGCAACTTTCCGCTGGCCTTCAGCGTAGCAGGGGGCGATACCGCCTCGGCGCTGGCAGCAGGCTGCCCGGTGGTGGTCAAGGGCCACTCTGCCCACCCCGGCACTTCTGAGCTGGTAGGCCGCGCTATTCAACGCGCCGCGGCCAGGTGCAACATGCCCGAGGGAGTATTTTCGCTGCTGTTCGGCTCAGGTCGCGATATTGGCCAAGCGCTGGTCTCAGACCCGCGTATTAAAGCGGTTGGTTTTACCGGCTCACGCAGCGGCGGCATGGCCTTGATGGCGACTGCCCAGGCGCGTCCCGAGCCGATTCCCGTTTATGCCGAGATGAGCAGCATCAACCCGGTATTTCTGTTCCCCGAGGCACTGCAAGCGCGCGGCAACAAGATTGCCGAAGGTTTTGTCGCTTCGCTGAACATGGGTGCGGGTCAGTTCTGCACCAACCCTGGTCTGGTCATTGGCCTTAAAGGCGCTGACCTGGATGCGTTTATCACTACCGCAGAGGAAGCCGTTAAAGCCAGCGGCGCCCAAACGATGCTGACGCCCGGCATCCATGAGGCGTATCAAAGCGGTGTCTCCGCCCTTTCGGGCCAGCCAAGCGTCAAGGAAGTAGCCCGTGGTCAGTCAGGTAGCGGCCCGTATAGCTGTCAACCGGGGCTATTTGTAGCCAGCGCTCAGGACTTCCTTAACGATGACGCGCTTCAGGGCGAAATCTTCGGCGCTGCCTCGCTGGTCATTGAGTGCGCTGACGCGCAGGAGATGCAGCGTGTTGCCGACCAGCTCGAAGGTCAGCTGACGATTACCCTGCAAATGGACGATGGCGACCTGGAGGCCGCACAATCACTTCTGCCCACGCTTGAGCAGCGCGCCGGCCGACTCTTGGCCAATGGCTGGCCGACCGGGGTTGAAGTGGGTCACGCGATGGTGCATGGCGGACCGTTCCCGGCAACGTCCGACAGCCGCACCACGTCTGTCGGCAGCGCCGCGATTTATCGCTTCCTGCGCCCCGTTTGCTATCAGGACCTGCCTGCTGGCTTACTGCCTGAAGCCTTGCGCGACGATAATCCTTTTAAGGTTTCGCGCTTGGTGGATGGCAAGCGGGAAGGCTAACAGCCTGCCTGTTCATACGATTGCCTCGCTGGTTAAACCAGCGAGGCAATTTTTATATCAATACCCCATCACGCCAGGCAGCCAAGTGGCCAATCCCGGCACAGCAATCAATAGTAGAATGGCCGCCATAATCGGCAGCAAAAACGGCAGTACTGCCTTAACCACCTGGCCGTAACGCAGCCGGGTAATGCCTACCATCATGAACAGCACCGTGCCGAACGGCGGCGTAATGACCCCGACCGAGAGGGTAATCACCATCACGATACCGAAATGTATCGGGTCCAAGCCTGCACTCAACGCGGCAGGCACCACAATGGGGGTAAAGATCAGGATGCTTTCAATCACCGACATAAAGCAGCCGATCAGCAGGAAGAACAGCGCAAAGCATATCAGCAGCGCAATAGTGGGCATATCGATACTGGCCACTTGACCAGCCAGCGCTTGGGGAATGCCCATACGCACCAGAATCCAGCCATAAAAGCTTGATACCGCAATGATCAGCAGAATGACCGCGCTGAACATCAGCGTACGCCGAAACGCATCGTACAGGCTTTTCAAACTCAAGTCGCGATAGATCACCCCACCCAGTATTACCGCATACAGCGAGGCAATCGCGCCGGCTTCTGTCGGCGTGAAGAAGCCGCCCCAAATACCGCCAACGATGATTGCAGGCATCATCAAGGGTAAAATAGCCCGCTTACCGGTTCGTACGACTTCAGCTGCATCAAACGGCACGGGAGCAGGCATCACGACTTTTCCCGTAGCGCCGAGTAAAACGGTCATGCCCATAAGCAGCAGCGCCATCAAAATACCCGGCACGAGTCCCGCCATAAAGAGCCCACCGATGCTTACATTGGCGAGCCAGCCGTAAACCACCAGCGCGATACTAGGCGGTAAAATCGGGCCGACTACACTCGAAGCTGCGGTAATTCCAGTCGTATAGTCCAAGGCATAGCCGCGCTCTTTCATCGCCTTGATTTCGATACTGCCAAGCCCCGCGGCATCGGCCACCGCCGTGCCGGACATGGTGGCAAAGATAGAACTCGCCACTACGTTGGCGTGACCCAGCCCGCCTTTGGTAAAGCCCACCAAAGCCGTCGCAAAATCAAATATCCGGGTGGTGGTCGACCCCAAGTTCATGATATTGGCCGCCAGGATAAACAGCGGAATCGCCATCAAGGTGAAATTATTAAGCGTTTGCACCATGCGTAGTGAAAGCAGCTCGACCGGCAAACCGCCGGCCCCGGTTACCGCCAGCGCAATAAACGAGGTAACCCCAATCGACACCACCACGGGCAGGCCAATCATCATTAACAGCAGCAACCCGCCGACGAATATCGCAAGTTCCATCATGGCGTTATCTCCTCGTGGGCAGGTTTATTCAACCACGTGACGGGGCCACGTAAGGTTTGCCAAGTGGCGATCAGCGCCATGGCAACAAAACTGAATAACAAGCCGTAATAGAGATAGGAGAAGCTGATACTCAACGAGACCGTTTTATTGTTGGCGCTCATATCGGACATGATCCAGGCGCCCCAGCTCGCCAGCACGAAAAAACCGACGGAGATAATGGCCGTCAGCCGATACTGCACCTGATGACCCAGCGCACTCAGCCGGTGACTAAACAGGTCCACGACCAGATGGTCGCTGCGCACCCAAGCGGAGATCGAGCCAAAACCAATGGCGTAAATAGCCAGCAGCGAGACGACTTCCTCGCTCCAGGGCATGCCCCAGTTGAGCAAATCGCGGGCAACCACGGCGGCCACGATCAAGCCTAAAATGCCGACTAATAGCGCTACACCCACGGCATCGCATAGGCGGGTGACATAGCGCAGGGTATAAAAAGCCAAACGATCGGCTCCGTTTGCGGGTGGCAGTGCTCCATCCACAAGATAACTCCTTACCTAAGACGGTGGCGGCATCATCATGCCGCCACCTGGTGATGATCAGTCGCTTGCTTGGCTCGCGCTGATAGCGTCGTCGCGTACACCGTCGGCCATTTCTGACAGCACACGATCAATGGCGGGCATGGCCGCTTCACGGAAGGCTTCAGTATCCGGCTGGACAACCGTCATACCCTCTTCCTGAAGGGCATCCAGATAAAAATCATCCAGTTCGAGCTCCTGCTCGGTGCCGTAGGCACGAGCGA
This sequence comes from Halomonas sp. AOP22-C1-8, assembly GCF_052378905.1. Lineage (NCBI taxonomy): Bacteria > Pseudomonadati > Pseudomonadota > Gammaproteobacteria > Oceanospirillales > Halomonadaceae > Halomonas > Halomonas sp. AOP22-C1-8. Next base: position 45,985 of record NZ_JBQSYD010000001.1, read on the forward strand.
CATCAACCGCCTCAGAAATCAGCGCCTGATCCTCTTCCTCCAAGCCGTCCCACCAACGCGCGCTGGCAACCCAGCTCCAGGGGAATTGCACGTGGCTGGTGGTAATGAGATAGTCCTGCACTTCCCACAAGCGCCGCGTGTAGGGCGAAGAGAGGGAGTTTTCGTGGCCATCAACCTGGCGGGTCTGCATGGCGAGATAGATTTCCGGCGCGGGCACGTTCACTACCTGCGCGCCCAGTTCCTCCCAGACCTCTAGCCAGATCGGCAGTGACGGCAGGCGTAGCCGGAAGCCTTGCAAATCTTCTGGCGTATGGATTTCTTTATTGGCGGTCATATGACGTGGGCCACGGTGCTGAACACCCAGAAACTTAAGGCCGCCCTGCTGTTCTGCCTGTTCGATCAGCGTCTGGCCCGATGGGCTATCGATATAGCTGTCTACCTCATCCCAGGTCGTGAACAGGAAGGGCACGGTAATGGCGTCGTACTCCGGCGCATATTGCTAGCGCCAGTTGCCACCGGTGAGTGAAAGCTGGGTCTGGCCCAGGTTGAGCAGCTCCAGTACGGAATCTTCACCGCCCAGGGAACCCGCGAGAAAAGGCCGCACGTTGAAACGCCCCGGCGCCTGCTCTTCCAGGTACTCCGCAAAGCGTTCAACCGCAGCACTTTCAGAGCCGCCTTCACTCATGGTGTTGTTAACTTGAATTTCAATCGGGTTGGCCAGCGCGAAGGGAGCAACCGCTAAAATGCCTACTGCAGTGAGCGTGGCAAGTAGTGATTTTTGCATGAGATGTACTCTCTCAATTTGTCGTTATAGGCAGAATGGTGCGATGTTGTTCTATCGATCTTGAAACAAGCCGCCGATACGCTCAAATCGACGTTCGAGAAGGCTGACTTCGCAAAATACGATGGCTGGAGACTCCATGACAGCGGGCGTTTGAGGGCTCTCGTAAAACAGCATACGACTAAAGATGGAGAAGCACCGGCAGTCGTTAGCCAGGTTTGTTCAGGGCTAGCCGATAAGGGAGGGCTCAGAATGTTAATGAGCTTTCTCCAAACGCGAACCCGAAAGGGGACGCGTAGCCTTTAAGAAGACGTCGTTTCAGCCTTAACCAGATGATCGACTAAATGACGGGCAGTGGCCGGTAGGGTGGCGTAGCGGCGCATACCGATCACCAGTTCGCGCTGCGCCCAGGGGTCGCTAAGCGGAATACTGTTCAACTCCAGATCGCCCAATTCACGATAGATGGTCTTTTCAGGCAGTATGCCCACGCCCATCCCGTGATGAATCATGCGGCAAATGGCATCGAAGCTACGCACCTGAATGCGCATCCGTAACGCCTTGCCAGCAATATTGGCTTGTTCATGCAGTAGTGCTTGCAGCGAGGCATCCTGCTGGAGGCCGATAAAATCGAAGTCGAGCGCCTCATTGAAGGCAATACTTTCACGCGCCGCCAGCGGGTGATTGCCAGGCGTTACCAATACCAGCCGGTCATTCCGGTACGAAAGCTGTTGGAGGTCAGGTGCCGCGACATGCCCCGCGAAGATGCCGATATCGGTCAATCCATCGCGCACGGCGGCCACAATTTCACTACTCACCCGCTCCTGCAGGTCGATTTTAATATCGGGATAGTGGTGAGAGAAAGTGCTGAGATCCTGGGGAAGAAACGCAATAATGGCCGAGGTGTTGGAGTGGATGCGCACATGGCCGCGCACCCCTTCGCCATATTCACTTAGCTCCGCTTCCAGGCGCTCGATATTATCCATAATGCGTCGAGCGTGGTGCAGAAACGCTTGCCCAGCGGGGGTTAGCTCAACGCCTCTGGGGCGGCGATAAAGCAACGTCGTCCCGACCAGCGCCTCAAGGTCGCTAATCCGCTTACTCACCGCAGCAAGCGCTAAATGCTCACGTTCGGCCGCTGCCGTCAGGCGTCCTTCATCTGCCACAGAAATAAACAGCTTGAGGGTGACAAAGTCGAAGCGGCGCATGATCACATCTCTTAACCAACAGTCTGCTTATGCTAACGCATACCTTCGCCAGCCACGAACCCTTTGTTACCCATTGCCTAATTGTCGACCCAAAACGGCTGCCCCATGCTGGCGCTCACTACGAATAACGACAAGTAGAGGAGAGCCTTAATGAATGCTCCTGAAGCGCGCAAGCTTCCCTTGCAGGACCTAAAAGTACTTGAGCTAGGCCAGCTGATTGCCGGTCCTTTCGCCACCAAACTGCTGGGTGAATTTGGCGCTGACGTGATCAAGATTGAGCCGCCCGGCACCGGTGACCCACTTCGCAAATGGCGAATGATTGAAGACGGCACCTCGCTCTGGTGGCACGTGCAAACCCGCAACAAGCGCTCGGTGGCGCTGGATTTACGCAGCGAAGAGGGCCAGGCCCTGGTACGCCAACTTGCTGCCGAGGCAGACGTTGTCGTGGAGAATTTTCGCCCCGGCACGCTTGAAAGTTGGGGGCTGGGTTGGGAAGCGTTATCAGCCCTCAACCCACGGCTGATCATGGTGCATATCTCAGGTTACGGGCAGACCGGCCCCTACCGCGACAAGCCCGGCTTTGGCGTAATTGGCGAAGCAATGGGCGGGCTGCGCTACCTTACCGGCCAGCCGGACGAACCCTCCGTGCGGGTGGGCGTGAGCATCGGCGACTCACTTTCCGCCCTTTACGCGGTGATCGGCACCTTGCTGGCCCTTCAAGAGCGAAACCGCAGCGGCCTGGGCCAGGAAATTGATGTCGCGCTGTATGAATCAGTATTTGCCATGATGGAAAGCCTGCTGCCGGAATTTGATGCCAGCGGCCAGGTCCGCGAGCCCAGCGGCAGCGCCCTTCCCGGCATTACGCCTTCAAACGCCTACCGCTGCCTGAACGGCGACTACGTGCTTATCGCCGGCAATGGCGACAGCATCTTTAAACGCTTGATGGACGTGATTGGCCGCGAGGATTTAGGAAGCGACCCAGCACTTGCCCATAACGATGGGCGCAGCCAGCAAGCCGCCATGATCGATGCAGCCATTGAAGCCTGGACGCTAGAACGCCCGCGCGATGCCATTCTACAGGCCCTGGACGATGCCCGGGTGCCCGCCGGCTATCCCTACACCGCTGAAGATATCGCCTTTGATCCTCACTACCTGGCGCGAGAGATGATCCAAACCTTTACCCGCCCCAACGGCCAGCCGCTCAAAGTGCCCGGCGTACTGCCCAAGCTAAGCGCCACGCCCGGGCGCTTGGGCAATGGCGGCCCGAAGCTTGGTCAACACACCGACGACGTACTGGACGAGCTGGGTATCGATCAAGAAACCCGCACCAAACTGCGCCAAGCAGGCATCATTTAAGGAGTTTGTTATGAGCCAGTTATCACCCTGCCCTTTGAGAATCGAAATCAATGAAGTCGCCCCCCGTGACGGCCTGCAAATTGAAGCGCGTTTTGTACCCACACAGGACAAAATCCGCTGGATTGACGCACTCTCCACGACAGGCCTCAAGCGCATCGAAGCGACGTCGTTTACTTCCCCCAAGGCGATTCCCAACCTGCGCGATGCCGCCGACGTTGTTACCGGCATTCAGCGCCGTGAAGGCGTGGACATCACCGTGCTGGTACCTAACGTAAAAGGTGCAGAACGCGCACTTGCCTGCAACGTTGATGAGATCAACCTGGTGATGTCGGCAAGCGATAGCCATGGCCTTGCTAACCTGCGCATGACGCCCGAGCAATCTCTTGAACAATTTGCGGCTATTTTGGACGTGACTCAGGGCAGCGGCGTGTTTATCAACGCCTCGCTCTCCACCACGTTCGGCTGCCCTTTTGAAGGCGAAGTGCCCGAAGCGCGGGTACTGGAACTGGTTGAACAGCTGATTGCGCTGGGCATCCAGGGTGTCACGCTGTGCGACACCACCGGCATGGCCAACCCAGCTCAGGTCAAACGTCTGTGTGAAGCGGTGCTTGAGCGCTGGCCCGAAACGCCGTTTACCCTACATGTTCACAACACTCGCGGCATGGGCCTGGCCAATGCCCTGGCAGCCTGGCAGGCAGGGATTACCCGCTTCGACTCAGCACTCGGCGGCCTGGGCGGCTGCCCCTTTGCCCCCGGCGCCACCGGCAACGTATGCACCGAAGATTTAGTGCATATGTTCGAAGCCATGGGCGTGAACACCGGTGTTGACCTGGACGCCCTGCTTAACGTCGCCGCTACTCTCCCCGAGCTTATCGGCCATGAGGTACCGGGGCAGGTGGTGAAAGCGGGTAAATCGACCCGGCGTTATGCGATGCCAGCATCAGCTCTTCAACAATGAACGGCACTATTCTCGGGCTACATTGAGATCTTTAGCTAAAAGAGCTATATAACTATTACCCGACACAACTTTGCCATATAAACGTCACACAACAGCAACACCTTCAACGCAAGCTGACCAACAATAACCAACAGCTGGTGATGTGTGTTATGAATCAATCGCGAATCCGCTTGGATCGCGTCACCAAGCGGTGGGGTGCGACCGCTGCGGTCGATGAGATTTCCTTCGACGTGACGCCCGGCCAGTTTGTCATTCTGCTGGGCCCTTCAGGTTGTGGGAAGTCGACCACGCTGCGCATGATTGCGGGCCTGGAAGAGGCAAGCGACGGGCAGATCCATATTGGTGAGCGTGACGTTACGCGCCTGCCGCCGGGTGACCGTGGCTTAAGCATGGTGTTTCAATCCTATGCGCTGTTCCCGCATCTAAGCGTTGCCGACAATATCGTGTTTGGCCTGCGCAGCCGCAAAGTGCCCAAAGCTGAACAGCGCGAGCGGCTGGCCAAGGTGGCTGAGCTTGTCGACCTTACCGATTACCTGAACCGTAAACCTGCCCAACTCTCTGGCGGCCAACGCCAGCGGGTGGCGCTGGCCCGCTCGATTATTTCTGAACACCCGATCTGCTTGATGGATGAGCCGCTCTCCAACCTGGATGCGCGGCTGCGCAGCGATATGCGCCGCGAAATCAAGGCGCTACAAAGCCGCCTGAACATGACGGTGATTTACGTGACCCACGATCAGGTCGAGGCCATGAGCATGGGAGACCGCGTGATCCTGATGCAGCACGGCCGCATCGTTCAGGACGGGTCGCCTGACGCGCTTTATAACCAGCCAGCCAGCGCCTTTGCCGCTAGCTTTATAGGGAGCCCTGCCATGAACTTGCTGCCACTTGTTAAAGGCGACCAAGGCGCTGTTATCGACGGCGAGCCAACCACCACGGTCGCGCCGCTGGAAGCCGTTGGCGGTCAGCTAGGCATTCGCCCGGAAGATATTGAGCTGCGCCCGGCGTCGAAGCCAGGCGTGCTGGCCACCGTACTTAGCGAGGAGTATTTAGGCGCCGACACGATTGTCCATGTGGCGGTGGGTGCACACAGCCTGCGCGTACGCATCAACGGCAAACCCGCACTGACTGACGGCACTTGTCGGCTCTATTGGGCGCCAGAAAACGCCCACTTGTTTGCAAATAACGGGTTACGTCTGGATAGCGTTTTGCCAAGTGCGTTACCAGACTCGCCTCGCGTCGTTTCTCGTCCACCGGCGGTGGGCTCTTTCCAACACTGATATTCGTGGAGTCTTTTTATGCGTTTGCGTATCCCCTTCGCTACCACCGCGCTTGTGGCTGGCATGTTAAGCGCCACCCAGGTCAACGCGAATACCGTTGACCTGACCATGTACTACCCGGTTTCAGTGGGCGGCGCGCTGACTAACGTCATTGATGACTTAGTGGCCGAGTTTGAGAGCGAGCATCCCGACATTTCGGTAGAAGCCATCTACGCCGGCAACTACGACGACACCCGCGTGCGCACCATGTCGGCAATTGAGTCAGGCGATACACCGCAGCTATCGGTGATGTTCTCCATCGATCTTTACGAACTGGTTGAGCAGGACGCCATCGTGGCGTTCGATGATCTGGTCGAAACCGATGAAGAGCGCGACTGGCTTGACGGTTTCTACCCCGGTTTGATGGAAAACGGCCAGCTGGATGGCAACACCTACGGCATTCCTTTCCAGCGCTCCACCATTGTGCTGTTTTGGAACAAGGACGCTTTTGAAGCGGCCGGTTTAGACCCTGAAACCCCGCCAGAAAACTGGCAGGAAATGGCCGAGATGGCGGCGACGATTCGCGAAGCCTCCAACGGGGAGCAGTGGGGCGTGATGGTGCCGTCTACCGGCTACCCGTACTGGATGTTCCAGGCGTTCGCGTTTCAGAACGGCCACCGCTTGATGAGCGAAGACGGCACCGAGGTCTATTTTGATGACCCCGCCGCCGTTGAAGCGCTTGAGTACTGGGTGTCGCTAGCAACCGAACATGACGCCATGCCAGATGGCACCATCGAATGGGGCACGCTGCGCCAGAACTTCCTTGAGCAATCTACCGCCATGATGTGGCATACCACCGGCAATCTAACCGCCGTGCGCAATGAAGCCGGTTTTGATTTTGGCGTCGCCATGCTGCCCATGAACACCCAGCGCGGCAGCCCCACCGGCGGCGGCAACTTCTACGTCTTTAAAGATGCCTCTGAAGAGGAGCAGCGCGCTGCGATGACGTTTATCCGCTGGATGACCGCACCCGAGCGCGCCGCCGACTGGTCGATTGAAACAGGCTACATGGGCGTTAGCCCCGCCGCTTACGAGACTGACGCGCTGCGCGAATACGTGGAGAGCTTCCCGCCCGCCGCTGTTGCCCGCGACCAGCTGGAATATGGTACTGCCGAGCTTTCCACCTATCAGGGTGGCCGCATTCGTCGCACGCTGGATAACGCCGTTCAGGCAGCGTTAACCGGCCAGATGGAACCGGAAGCCGCGCTTAACCAGGCCCAGCAGGAAGCGGACGCCATACTGCGGCGTTACGCACGTTAAGCCCTTTCTTACCCATTCGCCGGGGTTCGCCCCGGCGTTTCCTATAAGTAGCCGTTCCCCATGGCATTAACCGCCCACCACAAAATGCAGATGTATGGTGCACTGCTGTTACTGCCCGCCGCCGTGCTGTTAGCCACTTTTGCGTATTTACCCACCATTACTACCGTGATTCAAAGCCTGTTTCTGCCCGGCTTTCGCGGTGCACCGCCGGAATTCGTCGGGCTTGAGAATTACCGTTTTTTGTTCGATGACGCCAAGTTCTGGAAGGTAGCGCGCAATAACCTGATTTACGCGCTGGGCACAATCCCCGCCTCTATCGCGTTGGCGCTGGGTATGGCGCTGTTTGTTAATGGCAAACTGCCGGGGCGTGGCCTTGTGCGTATGGCCTACTTCACACCGACTATTCTGCCCATGATTGCCGCGGCCAATATCTGGATGTTTTTCTACGCTCCGCAAATTGGCCTTTTTAACAAGCTGCTTGGGGCGCTGGGGTTTTCCGGGGTGAATTGGCTGGGCGACCCAAGCGTCGCGCTGGGCTCGGTGATCGTGATGTCGGTCTGGAAAGAAGCCGGCTTTTTTATGATTTTTTATCTCGCGGCGCTTCAAGGCATTCCTCCTGAGCTTAAAGAAGCCTCCGATCTTGAAGGCACCAGCCGCTGGAGCTTCTTCTGGCGAGTGACGTTTCCACTATTGATGCCCACCACGCTGTTTGTGCTGATCAACGCATTAATCAATGCGGTACGCGTCGTTGATCATCTGTTTATTCTGACCAAGGGCGGCCCCAATAACGCGACCAATCTGTTGCTGTATTACGTCTACGAAAATGCCTTCTCGTTTTTTGATCGCACCACAGCGGCCACCATTACGGTGGTGATTCTGCTGGTACTTGCGGTGGTCGCCACGCTGAAGTTCACGGTACTAGATCGCAGGACGCACTACCAATGAGTTCAACGACAATACACTCAAGCGCCAAAAAACCTGCGCCTCGATCTCGCCAACTATCACTGCCATCGCTTGAAACTCTGGCGGCGTGGCTATTGGCGGTGATTTGGATTTTTCCGCTGCTGTACGCTTTTTGGGCGGCCTTCCACCCCAGCGAATTTATGGTGCGCTTTGATCTATTCGCCCCGCTGACGCTGGATAACTTCGTTAACGCTTGGGCCCAAGCGCCCTTCGCCCGCTATTACTTCAACACCTTTGCCTTGGTTACCGGCGTGGTATTGGGCCAATTTGTGGTGTGTACGCTGGCCGCTTTTGCCTTTGCACGGTTTCCCATTCCGGGTAAAAACCTGCTGTTTATGCTGGTGCTGATTCAGCTGTTTGTCTTTCCTGAAGTACTGATCGTGGAGAACTACCGTATCGCCAGCGAGTTGGGATTAATCAATACCATCACCGGTATTGGGCTGCCTTATGTGGCCAGCGCCTTTGGGATTTTCCTGCTGCGACAAACGTTCAAGACCATTCCCCGCGAGCTTGAAGATGCCGCGCGTATAGAAGGTTGCAGTTGGCTGGAAATTCTCTGGAAGGTCTACGTGCCACTAGCCAAGCCTACCTACCTGGCCTATGGGCTGGTTTCCATTAGCCACCACTGGAACAACTTTTTATGGCCGCTGGTGGTCACCAACTCGGTGGAAAGCCGCACGTTAACCGTTGGCTTGGGCGTATTCTCTGCCCCGGAAACGGGGGTTAACTGGGCCACCGTCAGCGCGGCAACGCTGCTCAGCATCGCGCCGTTGTTGATCGCTTTTCTGCTCTTTCAGCGCCAGTTTGTGCAGTCATTTTTGCGCGCGGGGATTCGTTAGGCTTAGTACGAAACCCTAACCAACGGGCAAGCGGCTTTTCGTGCGACAATCCCCGCTCGGCAAAAAGGAGAGCGAGGATGCACGGCGAACCCAACCCGGCGGCCCTCACGGTGCTGCAGGAAGTCTTTGGCTACGACAGCTTTCGCGGCCCACAGCAGGCGATTATTGATCATGTGGTTACCGGTGGCGATGCACTGGTATTGATGCCCACCGGCGGTGGCAAATCGCTGTGCTATCAGATTCCTGCGCTGTTGCGCGACGGCACCGCCATTGTGGTTTCTCCGCTGATTGCGTTAATGCAGGATCAGGTGGCGGCACTCGTGCAGAACGGCGTACGCGCTGCGTATCTCAACTCCAGCCTTGATTACCATGAGGCGGTCGAGGTGGAGAATCGCCTGCGTTCAGGTGAGCTGGACCTTTTATACGTCGCCCCCGAGCGGCTTGCCACGCCGCGTATGCAGGCGCTTCTGGAACAGGCCCGGATTGCCCTGTTTGCGATTGATGAGGCCCACTGCGTTTCCCAATGGGGCCATGACTTCCGCCCTGAGTATCGCCAGCTCTCCCAGCTGCATCAGCGCTTCCCTCAAGTGCCGCGCATCGCGCTCACCGCTACCGCCGATGTACCTACTCGGGGCGATATCGTTGAGCATCTGCAGCTTCAAGATGCGGCGCTTTATAACAGCGGCTTTGATCGTCCTAACATCCGCTACCATATCGCTGAAAATCAGGGTAACGCCCGTGATCAGCTGCTGCGCTTTATCCGCGACAACCACGACGGCGAAGCCGGGATAGTTTACTGCCTATCCCGGCGCAAGGTAGATGACACCGCCGCCTGGCTTGAGCGCCAAGGGCTGACAGCACTGCCCTATCATGCGGGGCTTCCCGCAGAGCAGCGCCAGCATCACCAGACGCGTTTTCTGCGCGAAGATGGCGTGGTGGTAGTGGCTACCATCGCCTTTGGTATGGGCATCGACAAGCCGGACGTGCGCTTTGTCGCCCACCTCAATCTGCCCAAGAGCATTGAAGCTTACTATCAGGAAACCGGCCGCGCCGGGCGCGATGGCCTGCCTGCCGATGCGTGGATGTCCTACGGCCTGCAGGATGTGATTACGCTGCGCCAGATGCAGCAGGACTCCAGCGCTCATGATCATCAAAAGCGTATCGAGCAGCAAAAGCTTGATGCCATGCTGGGGCTTTGCGAAATCATCAGTTGCCGCCGTCAGGCACTTTTGCACTACTTCGGCGACCATTTGGATGCGCCTTGCGGTAACTGCGACAACTGCCTGACGCCGCCCGAGACCTGGGACGCCACGGTGGCAGCGCAAAAGGCGCTGTCGTGTGTCTACCGCACCGAGCAGCGCTTCGGCGTCACCTACTTGGTGGATGTGTTGCTGGGTAAAAGCAACGAGCGCATCACCCGCTTTGGTCACGACAAGATCAGCACCTTTGGCATCGGCAAGGATCTCTCGGCCAACGAATGGAAGGCGCTGTTTCGCCAATTGATTGCCAGCGGCTTTCTAAGCGTGGATATGGAAGGTCATGGCGGGATTCACTTAACAGCAAACGCCAAGCCGGTGCTGCGCGGCGAGCAGCCGCTAACCCTGCGCAAGCCCAGCAAAACCAAGACCGCCCGGCGCGGCAGCAAGAGCAATTCGGCAGCACCCGGCCACGGCCCTTTGTGGGAAGCCCTGCGCCAGCACCGCAAAGCGCTTGCCGAAGCCCAGGGTGTGCCTGCCTACGTTATCTTCCACGACGCCACGCTTGCCGAAATGACCGAACAGAAGCCTCATAGCTTGCAGGCACTCGGCGCTATCTCTGGCGTTGGCGCCCGCAAGCTTGAGGATTACGGCGAAGGCTTTCTAGCGGTGATTCAAACCCACGCGGATGCCACGCTTTAAATGCAGAGACCGTTTACCGACAGTGTTCGCCACGGGCGATAGCAGCCGCATCAAACACGCCGGTATCCAGCACCCAGCCGGTGACTAGCGCGGCGGGCGTAACATCAAAAGACGGGTTCCACACTGGCGCATTTTCCGGCGCCCAAACGACCTCCCCGAATGCCCCGGTAGCGCCGCGTATTTCTGCGGCGTCGCGCTGCTCAATCGGAATGTCATCGCCGGTGGCGCAGGCCTTGTCTACCGTGGTGTAGGGTGCTACTACGTAGAACGGCACCTTATGGTAGTTGGCGACCACTGCCAGCATGTAAGTGCCCACTTTGTTGGCAAAGTCGCCGTTGGCGCAGATGCGGTCGGCGCCGACCATTACTTTATCCACTTTGCCTGCAGCCATTAGGCTTGCCGCCATGCTGTCGGCAATCAGTTGATATGGAATATCCAGGTCGGCCATTTCCCAGGCGGTTAATCGGCCGCCCTGAAGCAGCGGGCGGGTTTCGTTAACGTACACATGCAGCGCTACGCCGCGCTTTTTAGCGACCGCCAGCGCGCCAATCGCCGTGCCGACACCGGCCGTCGCCAGGGCGCCGGTATTGCAGTGAGTAAGCACTCGCTCGCCGTCATTCAGTAAGTCCGCGCCGCGCTCGGCCATCTGCAAACACAGCTCGCGGTCCTCTTCAAACAGCATGGCGGCGCGCTCAGCAAGCGCAGCCGGTCCTTGAGCAAAACAGGCCTCCATGGCATCCAGGCAGTACATCAAATTAACTGCCGTGGGGCGCGTAGCCCGTAAGCGATCACTTACCCACTGCCATTCGTTCTCCTGCCCTGGATGTTGCGCGGCATACTGCGCCAACACAAAGGCCGCACTCAGGCCGATTAATGGCGCGCCGCGAATCGCCAGGCTTTTCACCGCCACCTGCCAATCTTCTGGGCTTGCACAGCGCACCCACGTTTCAGCCTGCGGCAGGCGGGTTTGATCCAGATACTCAAGCGAGTCGGCATACACCCGTAAACTGCGTGACTGAAGATGAGGCATCAGGGACTCCTTGAGTACTGCGATAAAGAACGTATGGAAAGAGCGAATACGGCACGTGGCTTATCAGCCGCGGAGCATATCATATAGAATGAAGGCCTTTGAAAGCGACGCGATACTGACCCTACGATGATATTACAAGACGAACTGCTAGCAGCGATCTCTTGGGCGGCCCAGCAAGGCTGGACGCCCGCCACGGGCGGTAATTTTTCTGCCCGTGTGCCGCAAGGTTATCTGGTCACCGCCTCGGGCCGTGATAAAACGCGCATTCAAGCCGATGACTTATTGCTTTGCAACCTTGAAGGGCGCGTACTTGAAGGCAGCGGTAAACCCAGTGCAGAAAGTGACCTTCACGCGGCACTTTATCGGATGGATGAACAGATCGGCTGCGTACTGCACACCCACACCGTGGCAAGCACCGTCCTTTCGCGTCGTTTTCCTGAAGGCATTGCGCTAAGCGGCTTTGAAATGCAAAAGGCGCTACAGGGTAATAGCACGCATGACGCCACCATTCACTTGCCGGTGGTACCCAACTCCCAGGATATGAGCGAGCTGGCCGACCACGTACGGGCAGGTTGGCCGATGCCCTGGGGCTTTCTGGTGGCGGGCCACGGTATTTATGCCGTGGGCAGCAGCATTGCCGAGTGCCGCCGCCATTTGGAAGCCATTGAGTTTTTACTTGCCTGTGTCCTTGAAGAGAGCCGGTGGTCCAAATGATCAATCATCCAGATGTTAATAAGCCAGATCTTGATAACACCAGCATTCGCGCCGTGGTCACCGATATCGAAGGCACCACCACCGATATCAGCTTTGTGCATAAGGTGCTGTTCCCCTACGCTCATGATCAGTTGCCCGAGTACGTGTACACCCACTCGGCCCAACCTGATGTGGAAGAGCAGATAGACGCGGTACGCATTGAGCTCAAGGAACCGGACGCTTCGCTGGATAAAGTCGTTGAAACCCTGCTCTACTGGATCGAAACTGACCAAAAAGTCACGCCGCTCAAAGCACTTCAGGGCATGATGTGGGCCGATGGCTACCAGCGTGGCGCCTTTAAAGGGCATCTGTATAGCGATGTCGCCCCGCGTCTTCGTCAGTGGGCCGAGGCCGGCAAACAGCTTTACGTCTACTCGTCAGGCTCCGTGCAGGCGCAAAAGCTGCTGTTTGGCTACAGCACAGAGGGCGATTTAACGCCGCTGTTCAGCGGCTACTTCGATACGCATATCGGTCACAAGCGCGAAGCCTTGGCGTATCAGCATATTGTCAGCAAGCTACAGCTCCCCGCCGACGAAATCCTGTTTCTATCCGATGTGGTAGAAGAGCTGGATGCCGCCAAGCAGGCGGGCATGCAAACGCTACAACTGGTGCGTGAAGGTACTCAGGCTGGTACGCAGCACGCTTGCGTGACAAGCTTCGATGAGATCAATCTCTAACAACTTAGCCTTTAACAGTTCAAGTATTAGCTAGCGGAGAGCGCCTTAATGTCACAACTTAAAGTATTTGCCGATCAAGACCCGAACAACGCGCTGGTCGATATTACCGACGGAGAGCAGATCAAGGCCGAACTCAACCGTGTAGGCGTGCTATTTGAGCGCTGGGCAACGCCGGGCGAGATCGCCGACGACGCTACCCAGGACGATATTCTGGCGCTCTACCAGGACGACATCGAACGCTTGAAAACCCAAGGCGGCTACCAGACGGTGGATGTGCTGCACATGGTGCCTACGCATCCTGAAAAGGCTGCCATGCGCCAAAAGTTTTTAAACGAGCACCGCCACTTTGAGGACGAAGTGCGCTTTTTCGTGAAGGGCCAGGGGCTTTTCTGCCTGCATATCGAGGACAAGGTGTATCAGGTGCTGTGCACCCAGGGCGACCTGATCAGCGTGCCTGCCGATACCCCCCACTGGTTCGATATGGGACCCGCGCCTGAATTCACCGCGCTGCGTTTCTTCGACAACGTGGAAGGCTGGGTGCCGCACTGGACCGAGAGTGATATCGCGGGCAAGTTCGACCGGATTGATCAGCTGTAAATATCGGCAGTAACTAAAAGGACGCGGGTTCAATTCCCGCGTCCTTTTTTGCGCTGGCCTCAGGCTTTTCGTGCTTGCCATATGCCCTGCCACGGCGATTGACTTTCCAACCTCCGTTACCGATGATCTTGCGCCCTTCACAGCGTATGCCTACCAAGGAGAAACGTCTTGCAAGCGAGCGTGCTTGATATCCAGGGGATTCATAAATCCTTTGGCAACAATCAGGTCTTGCGTGGCATTGATATGCATATCAATGCTGGCGAAGTCGTCGTATTGATGGGCGCCAATGGGGCAGGCAAGTCGACCCTGGTTAAGGTACTTAGCGGCTACCACGCAGCCGACCACGGCCAGATGCAGCTTGCCGGCATGCCCTACTGCCCGCGCGATGCGCGTGAGGCGATCCACCACGGCGTGGTGACCGTACATCAATCCATCGATGACGGTGTCATCCCCGACCTGGACGTCGCCAACAACCTGATGCTGGATAGACTAGCCTCCGGTGCGCACGGCTTATGGGTCAGCGCTAAAAAGCTCCGCCAGCAGGCAAGCGAAGTCGCCGATGCCATGGGTCTTGACATCGATCTGAACGCCCGCGTTGCCGACCTTTCGGTGGCCGACCGGCAGATGATCAGCATCGCCAGAGCCATGGCCCACGCCCCCAGACTTTTGATTCTGGATGAGCCGACCTCGTCACTCTCCGCCTCTGAGGCCGAGCGCTTGTTTACGGTGATCGACCGTTTGCGCGCCCAGGGCGTGGCGATTGTGTATATATCGCACCGCATGTCCGATATCAGGCGCTTGGCGGATCGCATCATCTGCTTGCGCGATGGGCAGATATCCGGCGTATTTGATCAAGCGCCGCTGGATCTCACCGCCGCCGTGCATGCCATGCTGGGTCAGGCGATCAATAATGCCGATATTGAGCCGGCAACACCGGGCGCGCCTATCCTGACGCTACAAAATGTCGAACTGACTCAAGGCGCGGCGCCGGTCAGTTTGAACGTGGGTGATGGCGAAGTTGTCGCGTTTACCGGCCTGCTGGGCAGTGGGATGTCGGCGCTTGTCGAGACCCTGTTTGGGCTGCGCTCTTTAAGCAGCGGTACCATGCAGGTCGATGGGCAGCCCTATGCGCCCGCCAATGTACGCGAAGCGCTTGCCCGGGGCGTATTCATGTCGGTAAAAGACAGGGCGACCAACGGCGTGATCGGGGATTTTAATATCGCCGACAATATGACGCTGCCGTTTTTAAAAGCTTTTACCCGCGGAGCCTTCTTGAGCGCCCGCCAGCAGCGCGCCAGTACCGAGCAGATGATTGCCCAGCTGGGGATCGTCTGCCAATCCCATGCGGATTCGATTGGCACGCTTTCCGGGGGCAACCAGCAAAAGGTCATGATCGGGCGCTGGCTTCAATCGCCCAGCCGCGTGTTGCTGCTGGATGAGCCCTTTCAAGGCGTAGATATCGGGGCACGGCAGGATATAGGCCGCCATATCCGAGCAACCGCCAAAGGGCGCGCCACGCTGGTGTTTGTCTCTGAACTAGACGAGGCGATTGAAATCGCTGACCGAATTATTGTGTTACATGAAGGAGCCATTGCTGGTGAGCAATCCAACCGAGATATCGACCTCAACGCCCTCGTCGCCCAAGCCTCCGGAAAAGCCTAACGCTAGCGCCGCGAAAGCCCGCTGCCTGGAGCTAGCCATTCGCTACGGTTTCTTGCTTCTGCTGGTAGCGCTGGTGGTTTACTTCAGCCTGGCGGCCTCTGGCTTTGCGAACCCGCGTTCGGCGGTATTTGTACTTCAGTCTGTGGCGATTACCGGCATTCTGGCGTTGGGCGTGACCACCACGCTGGTGGTAGGCGGGTTTGATCTATCCATTGGTGCCGTGGCCACCACCTCGTTGATGCTGGCCGCGTACTGTATGGTCGTCCTCGAACAGCCAGCCTACGTGGCTGTGGCGGTGTGCCTGTTGATGGGTGCTTTCATCGGGCTTATTAACGGCCTGCTGATCGTCAAGTTCCGCATTCCTGACCTGCTGGCCACCCTGGGCATGATGTTTTTGCTGATTGGCCTTCAGCGCATTCCTACCCAGGGCAACTCTATCGCCACCGGTATGTCGCTGGCCGATGGCTCCACTGCGGAAGGCACGTTCTCGGCGGCGTTTCTGTGGCTAGGCAGGCACCGCTTTGACCTGATTCTGGAGCGTTTGATTCCGGTGCCGGTAGTGGTGTTCGTATTGATCGCGGTCGCTATTTGGCTGTTTTTAGGTTTTACCCGTCACGGTAGACTGATGTATGCCATTGGCTCCAATGAGCGTGCGACCGCTCTGGTGGGCGCGCCGGTGGAGCGTTACAAGATCGCGGCGTATATGATTTCTGGCGTTACCGCCTCGATTGGCGGTATTTTGCTGGCCGCCCGTTTAGGTCGGGGCGATATTGCCAGCGGCAATAACCTGCTGCTGGATAGCGTGGCCGCGGCACTAATTGGCTTTGCCGTACTGGGTGCTGCGCGCCCCAATGCATTTGGCACTGCCATGGGCGCACTTTTTGTGGGGATACTTCTTCAAGGCATGACGATGATGAATGCACCCTACTACACCCAGGATTTTGTTAAAGGCGCGGTACTGGTGGTGGCGCTCATGTTCACCTTTTACCTCTCCTCACGGCGTGGCCAATCAGACCGTCATTAATTAATAAACGCATCAACTCTAAAAACGTTAACAATCGGGACACCGCTATGCTTAAACACCGTATGCTCAAACGCTTTGCTGTAAGTTTTACCGCCGCCATGGTGCTACTGGGAACGAGCCTGGCAACAGCTGAGGAGCGCCCGGCACCCTTTGATGCGCCGGAAGATGTCACCATCGCGCTTATCCGCTATATCTCCACGGGCGATTTCTTTCAGGCCTATCTGTCGGGTGTAGAGGCGCAAGCCGCTGCGCTGGGCGTGAACCTGCGCGTGCTGGATAGCCGCCAGGATGCGGCCCTGCAGGCAGATA
Organism: Halomonas sp. AOP22-C1-8; assembly: GCF_052378905.1. Lineage (NCBI taxonomy): Bacteria > Pseudomonadati > Pseudomonadota > Gammaproteobacteria > Oceanospirillales > Halomonadaceae > Halomonas > Halomonas sp. AOP22-C1-8. Next base: position 62,613 of record NZ_JBQSYD010000001.1, read on the forward strand.
TGGTGGACCAGGCCATCGCACTTGGCGTGGACGGCATCATCATTCAACACGGGCTGCCGGAGTCCATGAAAGATGCCGCCCAGCGCGCTGTAGAGGCGGGCATTGATGTTGTGGCATTCGATGTGGAAGTGGACAACCCCGCCATCCCGCAAGTCGAGCAGTCCGATTATCTGCTGGGCGAGTTGGTGCTTAACCAGGCGCTACAGGATAACGGTGACCGCTTTACCGCAGGCTATGTTTACGTGCCAGGTATCGCGCCGCTTGATCGCCGCAACGCCGCTTGGGAAGATTTTAAAGAGGCTCACCCAGGTGTGACCGAAGCCGCCGTATTCGGCACCCTGGATAACCCGATCGCCAATTCGGTTGCCAATCAGGCCCGCGCGGTGATTCAGGCCAACCCAATGATTGATGTGTTCTTCGCGCCCTATAATGAGTTTGCAGCGGGCGTGAAAATAGCCGTGGATGAAATGGGTCTGGGTGAGGATATCGCTATTTATTCCGCCGATATCTCCACCTCCGACATTGCCGCCATACGTGAACCCGGCTCGCCCTGGGCCGCAACGGTTGCCACCAACCCAACCGTGGTGGGTGAAGTCTCGGTACGTACGCTAGCGCTATTAATGGCCGGTGAAGCGCCCGTCCAGCAGGTTATCGTGCCGCCCACGCTGATTACTCAGGACTTCCTGAACGATAACGCCATCACCAACATGGAGACGCTGGGTGAAAATATGCCGCAGTTCTCCCATGCTGAGGTAGTACTGGCTGATTGGCTGACCCTGCCTGAGCGTTAATCCTGGACAGTGGCAAACCAGCCATTCAAAAGCCGCGGGCCTGCTGCCCGCGGCTTTTTTGCGACTTTTTTAAAGCACGTCTTTTATAGAGTGCTGTTTATAGAACATCCTGACGGTTATACGCTTGGGCCAGTTCAATAAGCGCAGGTATTTCACAAACCGCCTCAGGATTCATAATAAGCGCCTGGCCCATCAACACATTGCGGGCTTCAAGCCGGGCGCGCAGGGCAGTGTCTTCGATCTCTTCGAAATCCGCATTATGGGCCAGTGACAGCACCCGGCGGTGCATCTCGATACCGCAGTAGGCCAGCGCATCCAGGCGAATTTCCTCCAACAGCGCATCGCAGGCGTCGTCCGCGCTGTTGCCTTGGTCTTCAAACAGCGCCTTGGGGAACAGAATGCCGGTGCGCTCGGTTTGCCATAAATAACGGAACTCGGCATCAAAGCTTGTGAAGCACGCCTCGATGACGTCGAGAATCCACGCCTGATAAGCGTCCAGATCGTTATCCTTTCTGTGGGCAGGCTGACTAAAGTACGCCATCAGGAAGTTGGCCACGGCCATTCCCAGATCAAACGCCATCGGCCCGTACTGGGAAAACTCAGGGTCGATCACGCGCACGTCGGTATCGGTCGCCATGATCGAGCCCGAGTGCAAATCACCGTGGAGCATGGTTTCAGTGTTGGCAGTGAACTTCATCAATAGCCGCTGAACCCTGGCTTTTAAGCGCACATTGCGGCGCAGCTCGTCCACCACTGGCGAAAGTTCCGGCGTGTGGTGGTTCATCTCGGCGCCGTAATAAGGGTCGGTGAACACCAATGATTCGGTAATCGCAGGAATCGCCACGTTACCCGAAAACAGCCCCACATCCTGCTTCTTCTCTGGGCTTGGCAGAGAAAGCTCCGAACCGCGAAACGCCGTGCGCGCACAAAACTGGCCGATGGTCTCCCCCAAGCGAGCCACGCGCTCACCTTTAATCAGCTTACGGCGCAAGATCGTGTGCGGGTAAAGATACTCCATCACAAACAGGGCCTGGGGCTTATCGAAATAAAACACCTCCGGCGCAATGTTTGGGGCACGCTTGGCCTGGCGCACCAGGGCGTAATACTCAAAATGGGCGCGGTAAAGCGGCAGCGGCCAGCTTTCGCCCACCATACGAACATAGGGCAGCGCCTGCTTAACCACCACACTGCCCGTGGGGCCCGTCACGATAAACACCAGGTTCAGGTTGCCATCGCCCACCTCACGAATTTCCCAGCTCGCGGGGTCGCCACCAACACGGCTGGCGACTTCGTGTACATCACCCAGCCGCGTTGCCAGCGTATCGACGGATAGCGCTTCATAACGTAAGGCCGCTTCTGATTGACCGTTTTCCACAGCGTGCTCCTCAAGCCAATTTTTGGGGTATTTGTCATTACCTGAGGGCCAATGTCAAATAGATACCCACGCCTGTCGGCTGCGGCTACCTCGCCGACCACTTACTACCTGCTCATATCAAACTGCTCATATCAAAAACCTAACGCCCTGTGCGGCAAGAGGGCTGCGCAATCGGTCGGGGAGCGCCACGTCGGTAATCACCGCGTCATAATCGGCTAGTTGCCCCGCCGCACAGCGCAGCGGTAAATCAAACTTGGTGCTATCCAACACCAGAACGCGCAAAGCCGCATTGGCCAACAGCGCTTCACGCGCCATGACCTCATCGTCGTTATAGTCGAAAAGGTTGCCGTGAGCATCCATGCCGCCTACCGAAACAATACCTACATCCGCTCGGTAGCGTTGAAAAAAGCGCCACGCGTCGCCGCCAATCACGTCCTGGTCGCGGCGGCGCACCCGGCCGCCTGCCACCACCAGCTCACACTCCAGCGCGGATAGCCTGATAAGCGCGTGAAGATTATTGGTCATGATATGCAGGCCCTGTTTGTCGTGCAGCGCGTCAGCCAGCTGCTCAACGGTGGTGCCGGTGCCTAGAAACAGCGACTGATGAGGCTGAATCAATGAAGCGGCCTGGCGGGCAATATGGCGTTTTCCAGCTTCGTTGACGATCTGGCGCTGGTCGTAGTCGATATTTTCGCGGTCGGGAAACGGCAGTACCTCGCCGTGGCGCCGCAGCACCATGCCCTTTTCGGCAAGAAAGCGAATATCGCCGCGCAGCGTTTGTACGGATACCCCAAACTGATCAGCCAGCGCCTCTAGCGAATGGCGCCCCTCCTGGCGCACCCGCTCAAGCAGCGCCCGGCGACGCTCGTTTAAGCCTTTCATTCTGCTCTCATCTCCCCTCTTTTTTATTAACGAAAGACTTTCCGATGCTTACGAAAGCTCTCCTCCTTCAAACGAAAGGGTAGTGTCACGATGTTGTAAGGTGATGACAGTAGTGTGAGCAGAGTCAACTCACTGGAGACTTTCTGATGCTTAAGCGCTCACTCTGCACCGCCATTGCTCTTACCACCACGATGGCAAGTTTGGCTCTTTCGGCAAACGCCGTTGCCGACGACAAGCTCGTGCTCTACACCAGCCAGCCCAACAGCGATGCCCAGCAAACAGTCGATGCCTTCCAGGCAGCCTATCCGGATATCGAGGTGGAGTGGGTACGCGACGGCACCACTCGGTTGATGACCCGCCTGCGCTCCGAGCTTTCCGCCGGGGTCAGTAACCCGGATGTGCTGCTGATCGCCGACAGCATGACCATGGAGTCGTTAAAGCAGGAAGACCAGCTTCAGGCGTATTTGAGCCCTAATCGTGAAGCCTTTGATGCCGAGCTTTTTGACCCCGAAGGCTTCTACTACGGCACCAAGCTGATCACCACCGGTATCGTGTACAACACCGGCGCTGACGAGCAGCCGCAAAGCTGGCAGGACCTGCTCAAGCCTGAATATGAAGGCTTAGTGACCATGCCAAGCCCGCTTTACTCAGGGGCTGCCCTGATTCACATGGCGGCGATTAGTGAAAATCCTGACCTGGGTGAAAGCTATTACGATGCCTTGCATGACAACCGCACTGAGGCCCAAGGCGGTAACGGCGGGGTATTCAACGCAGTGGCAGCGGGCACCAAGCCTTACGGCATCGTGGTGGATTTCCTGCCCATCCGCGAAGCGGCCAAAGGCTCGCCGGTCGAGTTTGTCTTCCCTGAAGAGGGTGTGAGCGCGGTCACCGAACCTGTCGCCATTATGGCAGGTGCCAAGAACGTCGACGCGGCACAGAAGTTTGTCGATTTCGTACTCTCGGAAGAGGGTCAGCAGTTGGTCAGCGAGCAGGGTTATCTACCTGCCCACCCGGGTGTTACGCCGCCGGAAGGCTTCCCCGCCCGCGACACCATCGAGCTGATGCCTGTTGATATCGCCCAAGCGCTTGAGCAGGAAGAAGCCCTGAAGCAGCGTTTTAGCGACCTGTTCGGCGGCTGATCATGTCACCGAGTCTTACCCAAGGCAGCCAGCACCGCTGGCTGCTTACCCTTTTGACGCTTACCGTCGTCCTGCTGAGCCTGGCGCCTAGCCTGCGCCTGTTGGTTGAGGCGTTAAGCGACCTGACCCAAGGGGGCAACGCGCCGCTATGGCGTGTGCTCCAATCAGCGAGTACCTGGCGAGCGCTGTGGCACAGCCTGTATACCTCGGGGCTGGGCATGCTGATTGCCCTTGCGCTGGGCAGCCTGTTTGCGTTCGTGATTACCCTCACCGACATTCGCGGCAAGGCGTGGCTAGTGTTCTGTTTTATGTTGCCGATGATGATTCCGCCCCAGGTCACGGCACTTAGCTGGTTACAGCTATTTGGCCCGGCAAGCCCGCTATTAAAAAGCATCGGCATGGCGCCGCCGTTGGGCAGCCCTCAGCCGCTCTACTCGGCGGAAGGCATCGCCCTGCTGTTAGGTATTCAAAGCGCCCCGCTGGTGTTTCTGGCGCTGCGCACCTCGCTACTTTCTCTACCCCGCGAACTAGTCGAAGCCGCCCGCATTAGCGGCGCCCGGCAGAATCAGGTATGGCGGCATATTGTTCTGCCCGTGACGAGAAGCGGCCTGGTGGCCGGTGCCGCCATGGCGTTTATCTCAAGCCTGGGTAACTTTGGCATCCCGGCCATGCTGGGCATTCCAGCAAGCTACTACGTACTGCCTACGCTGATCTATCAGCGCATGGCCAGTTTTGGCACTGGCGTACTGGCTGAGATGGCCGCCCTTTCGCTGCTGATCGGCGTGCTGGCGCTGGCGGGCGTGGCGCTTCAGCAACACTGGATGGGCCGCAGCCGTTTCGGGCTGGTGGGGCATAGCGGGCGCGCCCATGATTTCTCACTCGGCCGCTTTCGCGCGCTGGTCACGGTGCTGCTGGTCAGTGTGTTGCTGGTCATTCTTGTCGCGCCGCTGGTGGCGCTGGTAGTCAGCTCGCTAGTGCCGGCCATGGGCGTACCGCTCAACGCCGATACCGCCACGTTGAACGCCTACCATGAAGTGATTGGCCGCCAGGGCGCCACGTGGCGTGCCATGCGCAATAGCTTCTGGCTTGCCGGTGGCGCAGCCGTGGTGCTCATGCTGTGCAGCCTGCCGCTAGCCTATCGCCTTCAGCGGCTTCCACCGCGCCTGCAAAACCTGACGCTGAGCATTATCGAACTGCCTTACGCCCTGCCCGGCGTGGTACTCGCAATTGCTTGCATTCTGCTGTTCGTGCGCCCACTGCCCATTATCAACGTCGCACTGTACGGCACGTTGGGGCTGATCTTCGTGGCCTATCTGGCACGTTTTCTGGTGGTGTGCCTCAAACCGGTCAGCGCGAGCCTTGCACAGCTTGACCCTTCCCTTGAAGAAGCCGCCCAGCTCGCCGGTGCCGGCCCTTGGCGCCGCCTTTCCACTATCGTGATGCCGTTGATTGCACCTGCGCTGTTTGCCGGTGGGCTTTTGGTGTTTCTGCTGGCTGTCAACGAGCTGACCGTCTCGGCACTGTTATGGAGCGCTGGCAACGAAACCCTGGGCGTGCTGATTTTCAACCTCGATGAAGGTGGCGAAAGCGTTCTGGCCTCGGCGGTGTCCGTGCTGGTCGTGCTGATGGTCGCTTCACTCATGCTGTCGCTTAGCCTTCTGGCCCCGCGTTTACCCAAAGGAGTCGTGCCATGGCAGGGCTAACCCTCAAGCAAGTCACCAAACAGTTTGACGAACACAAGGCCGTGGATGGCCTTTCATTAACGGTTGAACCGGGTGAGTTCGTCGCCCTGCTCGGCCCCAGCGGCTGTGGCAAAACCACCATGCTGCGTATGCTGGCCGGGTTTGAGCAGGTAAGCGGCGGTGACATCCATCTGGGCAACCAGCTTCTGGCCAGCGAGCAGCACCACGTGCTCCCCGAGCAGCGCAACATGGCCATGGTGTTTCAATCCTACGCGCTGTGGCCGCATATGAACGTCGCCGATAACGTCGGCTACCCGCTAAAACTACGCGGCGTGCGCGGGGCGGATTATCAGCGCCGCGTTGAGCAAGCGCTTGCCCTGGTGGCACTTGAGCCCTACGCCCAGCGCACGCCGCAGGACTTAAGCGGCGGCCAGCGCCAGCGCGTGGCACTCGCCCGCTGCCTGGTCACCGACCCGTCAGTAGTGCTTCTGGATGAGCCATTGGCGAACCTGGATCGCCACCTGCGCGCCTCCATGGAGCACAGCTTTGCAGATTTTCACCGCCGCACCGAAGCCACCATGGTCTACGTCACCCATGACCAAAGCGAAGCCATGGCGCTGGCCGACCGTATCGCGGTGATGCAGGCGGGCAAGCTGGTGCAGTGGGCCACGCCCGAAACGCTCTACCGCGAGCCGCGTACTTCCTGGGTAGCAAGCTTTATCGGCCAGGGCAGCCAGTTGATGATAAGCACCGGCGCGCCGGGCAGGCGCCTTGGCGGCCATGAGCTGATACAGGGGCTGACGTCTCCCGCTTCCCAGCGTCATCAAGCGGTGCTGGTGCGCCCGGAGCATATTCAGGTGCATCCCGAGGCGCCAAGCGAGCAAGACTTAACCGCTCGCGTCGAGCGCCAGACCTTTCGTGGCGAGCGCTATGAGCTTCACCTGCGCATGCCCAGTGGCGAAACGCTGCTCGCCTATCATCCTTACGCCCTGAAATTGGGCCAGCAGGTAGCGCTGACGCTCTTGGAAGGCTGGTGTTTGGAGCCTGACCAATGAGTGCCAGCGTCAACATGTTAAGCGGCTTGGGCGATAAAGGCCCGGCAGCTATTGTGGTGGAAACCAACGGCAAGCGGCTTCTGTTGGATGCCGGCGGCGCGCTGCACCCAGGCGAGCCAATCACCTGGGCAAGCGGGCTTGATGTCGATGCGGTGATTATCAGTCACGACCATATCGATCATATTGGCGGCGTCAGCGAGCTGCCCGCTACGCTGCCGCTTTACTGCACGCCGCTGGTTGCTCAGTCACTTCCCAACGGACGCACCTGGCAGCCGCTACCCGAACGCGGTACCTGCCAAATTGCCGGTATTACGGTGACTACCGGGCAGGCGGGCCACTCGTTGGGCGGGGTTTGGATTCACCTGGATGTCGAGGGCGGCATTTTCTACAGCGGCGACGCCTGCTTTGAGTCCCGGCTGTTTCCGTTTGATACGCCGCCACCGGCGCGCATTGCGTTACTGGACGCTTCTTATGGCACCTACGATCAACCCCAGCAGGCATGTGTGGACGCTATCAGCGAACACTTGAGCCGCCCACTGGTTTTCCCGGTGCCTGAATCAGGCCGAGCGCTTGAGATGGCACTTTGGCTAGCCGAAGAGGTGGATGCTCGCGGACTTTCGCTCGCCATTGATCCGATTATTCGCGCCAACCTGCAAACCCTACTGGCGCTCCCCGCGACGCTTCGCCGCTCAAACGCGGATGACAGGATTCAAACACTTCTGGCGCGCCCCGATGCTTCCCAGCCAAGCCTCAACCTGATCAGCGACCGGGGTGATACAGCGGCCATGTGGCCAGGTTTTCACCTGCTGCACACCGGTTATCTGACGCCTTCGCGCTGCGCCGAGCTTACCGCTGGCGACATCCTCTGGCAGCGCTGGAATGTGCACCTACGCGCCTCGCACCTGGTTGCGCTTGCCGATCAAGTAAACGCCGAACGTGTGGTGCCGCTGTTTACCCACTTATCCGAACCGGCACTCGGCGCTTGGTGCACGTTATTGGGTGCGCGCCTCGCCACGCAAAAGACTCTTTTCTTAAATACTCACGCCTTGAATACGCACGTTTTAAATGCCAACACCTTGAATAGCAGGAGCCTTGCATGACCCACGCCGTGATTGTCGATGTTGACGGTACGTTAGCTGAATTTCACCCCACGAAAGTACACGAATGGGTGTTAGGCCCTGCCAAGCAGTGGGACCCCTTCTTTGCGTTTATGGCCGAAGCGCCAGTGATCGAACCGGTCGCCCGGCTGGTGAAACTATTGAAAGCCCAGGGCCAGCAGATCATCATTTGCAGCGGCCGCCCGGACACTCACCGCGAACATACCCACGAATGGCTGACCCGCAACGCCATACCGTTTGACGCCATGTACCTGCGCCCGGATGGCCATGACCACGTGGACGATGAAGCCGTCAAGGAAGCCCTGCTCAGCACCATGCGCGAAGACGGTTTCGAGCCTTGGCTGGTGCTGGACGACCGCGATGCGGTAGTTGCTCAGTGGCGCACTCTAGGCCTTACCTGCCTGCAATGCGCCCCGGGTGATTTTTAACCAAACGCCGCCCGAACGATATTTTCCTAACGCCCGTTACTTGTTGAGCTTCTTGTAACGCTGTTCAGCCCTCTTGATGGTGGCGATTTTTTCGGGTCGCTTCATGGATTTCCAGTGGCGGATCTCCTCTATGCTTCGCCCACAACCGGTGCACATGCCGCCCTTCAACTGACAGGCGGATATGCAGGGGCTATCGATTTTCTTGGCCATCAGTGCCTCACACTTCGCGCGCGCAGACGACGCTGCCAGTCACCGCCATGGGTGCGCTGGCACGCCTGTTCACTATCGAAGTCAATGTGCGGTGTGATGCTATCCAGCGCCACACCCGCCTCAGCCAAAGCGCTGGCCGTGAAATCATGCAGGCGCTGTTTGGCTTCGCCCTTTAGCGCTGAGGCTAAATGGGCATCGGTATCAAATACCCAGATAACCACCAGGCTTTCGGGGAAGTGTTGGTAGTCCACGCAGTGAGTTAACCAGACGAACCCAACCACCTCGGCCTTGGCCTGCTCACAGACTTCAGTTAGCGAAGCAACAAGCTGGCGCTCCAGCTTGCCGCGTTCCCGTTTAGCAATCATTCAACCACCTGACGTAACAAATAAAAGAATATAACTATGTTATAACATCTTAAGAAAGCAGAGGCGCGTTTGGCCGCCGCTGCCATGCCAGCAGCACCATAGGCAGTAACGAGACAGGAATCAGCAGCGCATTGAGCATCGCCCAGCCCAGGGTGTTAACCAACGGCCCCGCCAGTAGCGCTGTCAAGGCCGCCGTACCGAATACCAGAAACTCGTTGGCCGCTTGAGTGCGCGCCTTGTCTGCCGGTTGATAGCTTTGCGTCAATAACCCGGTAGCGGGCAGGAAAGTGAAATTCCAACCAAGCCCCAGCAGGATCAACGCAACATTAAAGCCCGCTAGCCCGGCATCAAACTGTGCGGCAATTGCGCTTGCCACCAGCAGTAAGCAGCCAGCGCTAATCATGCGTGGGGCACCAAAGCGCACCGTCAAATGGCCGGTAAAAAATGAGGGCAAGAACATGGCAACCACATGCCACTGAATAGTGGTGGCGACATGGTTAAAGTTGTGTCCGGCCCCTTCCATCGCCAGCGGTGTGGCGGTCATGGCCAGATTCATCACGCCGTAGCCAATGGCCGCCGCGCTAACAGCCAATAGAAAACCGGGCTGGCGCAGAATAGCGGACAAGGGTCTTTTCTCACCCTCTACTGCCTGCACAAAAGCGACCGGCAACCGCGTACAAAGCAATATGCCCAGTGCCAACATATACAGCACGCCAAGCCCAACGAAGCTACCTAAAAACGGCGTCTCGCTCAGCTCACGGCTAAAGCGGGCAAGCCAGGGGCCTGCAAATGCCGCCACCACCCCACCGCCCATCACTAAACCAAGCGCTTTATCGCGCAGTGCCGTGGGGGCTGCCTCAAGGGCCGCAAAGCGGTAGAGCTGCCCAAAGCCGATACCGATGCCAATCAGCCAGGTCGCCAGCAGGAACAGACCAAAGCTTTGCTGACGTAGCGCCAAAATGGCCACGGCCGTACCTATCAAGCCAATAAGATTGCCCAGCACAAACCCGCGTTTGCGCCCCAGCCGCCCCATGATTAAAGAGGCGGGAATAGTGGCACACATCAGCCCCAGCCATTGGCTGGCCACCGGCACAGTGGCCCAATTAGCCGTTGGTGCCAGCGAGGCGCCAATGAGGGGCGATACGGCAATCAGCAGGATATTGCCACTGACCAACAGCGCTTGGCACAGCGATAACAGCGTAACGGTTAATGGCATGGCGATGGCTCCAAAGGCGTAGGCGTAAGGGCAGACGTAGCCGCCGCGCCAAAGCGCTGACGATACACAGAAGGGGAAACACCGTAGTAACGTTGAAACTGGCGGCGCAGCTGCTCGGCGCCGCCCAAACGCCAACGCTCGGCTAACCGCTCAAGCGATACCGTTTGCTGCCCATCCAGCAGCGCCAAACGCGCCTGCTCCAAGCGTAGCTGGGTCAAATAAGTAACCGGCGTCGTGGTTAAGTGGCGCTTGAATAGGCGGGTAAGATGGCGTGGTGATACGGCCATTAAGGCCGCCATACTTTCCAGCGAATGTGCCCCTCCAGGGTCGGCATGCAGATGATCCAGCAAGCGACGCAACGGGCCTGCATCTTGCTGGCAGCGTAGAAGTTCGCTGAACTGCGACTGCCCGCCGGGGCGATGCAGAAACATCACCAGTTCTCGTGCTACTTGCCCGGCAAGGGCAGCGCCGTGGTCGGCTTCTACCAGCGAAAGCGCCAGATCGATACCGGCCGTTATCCCGGCGCTGGTGTAGCGATCACCGCTTTGGATATACAGCGCATCGGGCTCAACATTAAGCGCGGGGTACTCCTCGGCAAGCTGGTCGGCGTGGCGCCAATGGGTAGTGACGCGCTGGCCATCTAAAAGCCCGGCGGCAGCAAGTAAGAAAGCCCCTGAGCAGATAGAGCCTAACCGGCGCACGTGAGGCGCCAGCTCACGTAAAAGAGTCAACACGTGCGGGTCTTGGCGTAACGCCATCACACCGCTGCCACCTGCAATAAGTAACGTATCCAAAGGCAGCCGCTGGGAAAGTTCGGCATAGGTGTGGCGGGCGTACACCGCCAGGCCGCCATTGGTCATTACCGGCCCAGGCGCATCGGCGACCAGGGTTAAGCGGTACAAGGGCTCCGGGCTTAGCGCATTGGCACTGGCAAACACCTGCCAGGGGCCACTGACATCCAACAGCTGACAACCGGGGTAAGCCAATAAGGCAATATGGCGCGTCACGTTCTCTCTCCAGATCGTTAATAGGGAGAGTTTCCGCCGAGTTCGACGTGTCGGCAAGGACCATTACCCCACCAATACGGACATCACCTACCCCGGCTGACTGGCCGGCGCCTCCATACGGCGCACGCTGGCCACAAAGTCGCTGAATCGCTCGCCTTGAATCAGCACATGGTCGCATAGCGCTTGCTCAGCCAGTGCGGCATCGCCTTGGGTAATGGCATCGACAATGCTCTGGTGCTCGCTCAAGGAGTTATGCATGCGCTGGCGAACCTGCAATTGCAGGCGACGATAGGGCTTTAAGCGCTGTTTTAACTGACGAGCTTCGCTGGCTAGAAACGTATTGTGGCTCGCTGCATAGATGCAGTCATGAAACGCTTCATTTTCGTAGTAGTACTCGTCGGTATCGCCCGCGTGTGCCGCTGCTTCACAGCGTTGATGGGCCGCCTGAAGCTCTGCCAGCTCCGGGTCACTAATGCGTCGGGCCGCAAGGCGCCCGCACATGCCCTCAAGCTCGGCCATGACTTCAAACATCTCGATTAACTGGTCGATGCCGACCTTGGCCACAAACGTGCCTTTTTTCGGTGATACGGTGACCAAACCGCTAGCCACCAGCTGCTGGAAGGCTTCACGCACGGGCGTGCGAGAAACATTAAACGTTCGCCCTAGCTCGTCCGGGTCAAGCCGTTCACCTGGCACCCGCCGCCCATTAATAATGTCATCTTCCAACGAGTCCCTAAGCCGTTGAGCGTTGGAACGTTTGCTCTCAGCCATCTGTTTCCCACCCCTTTTATTTATAAGAGCGACCGACCGCCTTACTGTCTTCAGGGCCGGAACGTGACGCTTAACATCTTCCACCACCAGCGAAATATATATCATACGCTTTGATATACATTCGAGTAGCTTTCCAACACTCCTACATTAAAACAAGCTCACGGAGATAACGTAAGCAGTAGCACCTCAGCCTGCTGCTGAAGCGTAACTGGGCGGTTGGCTATCCTTATCCATGTTATCGGCTCCTTTTATCGTACGCTTAACGAAGAACTCCTCTCCTGCCTGTGGGTCTTAAATAGGCTCGCTCAAGAAGCGCTGTTGATAGTGAAACATCCAGGTGCGCAGCGTGTTAGCGTAGCCTTTTACTCAAATGCGATAGTGCGTTATTAGAAGATGATGAATTGTCAGTGCTAACATAACCTTCATTTTGCATAAGGAGCTTGCTGCTTTGATTACTCACAATGAAACGGGTGCTTTCTCGGCAGCCGAACTCTATCGCGTTATTAACGATGCCTCCGCTCAGGAAGAAGCCGCTGAACTGGAGTGGCCAGCCGCCAATGTTAGTTTAGATGAAGCCAACCAAACGTTGATTTGGGAGCTTCACGATTACGGCAATTTAACGTTAACGCTTTCGCGCAGTGACAATGAGTGGATTGCCATGACCGCCATTGCCCCACTGGACAGCGTTTCCAATCCGGCTGAACTTAACGACGTGTTACTGCGCCAAGGCCTTGCGCTTCCGCTTGCCTCTATCGGTATCGTTTCAATTGATGAGCGCGACTTTTACGTGGCTTACGGGCAGCTGTTTGGCGATTCAAAGCTGGTGTCTATTTGTGCTGAATTGCATGCCACAGCCAGCGCTGCCATGGAAGTCGCCGATTTAATTCAAGATCACTTTTCTTAATACGCGTTTAGGAGCAACCCTTATGTTAAGCAAAATCATGACGGCGTTACGTGGCAAAGCGAATGAGACCGGCCAGACCGTCGTAGACTCTCAAGCGCTACGTATTTTGGACCAGGAAATTCGTGATTCTGAAAATCACCTGAAACAGTCCAAAACCGAACTTGCGCGCTTAATGGGTCAACGCCAGTTGAACAGTAACAAAGCAGATACCCTGGAAGGCAAAATTACCGAGCTTGAGCAAAGTGCTGAAGCCGCGCTGGACAAAGGCGAAGAAGCGTTGGCGGTCGAAGTTGCCGAGCGTATGGTCAGTATGCAAGATGACCTGGACGCCGAGCGCAGCATCGTTAGCGAGTACGACGCTAGCATTGAAAGCCTGCGTGGGGCCATTCGCAATACGGAAAACCAGCTGCGCCAGCTAAAACAGCAGGTGAGCGTGGTAAAAGCGACAGAATCTGCACAGAAGGCTCAGTCTGCCGTAGCAGCGCGCCATTCCGGCCAAAATAGCGCCATGGGCAGTGCAATGGAGTCTCTTGAGCGCATCCGTGAGCGCCAGCAGCTTAACTCTGCCCAGATGGAGGCAGCTGATCAAATGGCTGCCGAAGAGAGCGGTTCATCACTGGATGCTCGTTTGAAAGCGGCGGGTATTGGTGCCAATGAGCGCAAAGCCGAAGATGTACTGGCACGCCTAAAAGCCAAGAAAAACACCCCGCAAGCATAATGTGACACAGCGCCCGCCCACCGGCGGGCCTGCACGTTACTGGGCCACTATTTATTCAGCACCCATCTGTCCGCTCTACTTGCTTGCCCTTTGGAGACCTCTCGAATGTTTAAGACACTAAAGGCCCTGTTCGGCACTTCCAATGTGGCGGCGAACCCTTCGGCAGAAAGTCCATCTACCTTTACCGCGGGCCTGCCCACCGGCATGTCGCAAGAAGATTTCGCAGGGCTGCGCCTGGACGGTCGCGTCAACATTCAGCTGGCTGAGCTCAGCGCCTATTCCGACGCACTCTTTGGGTGGGACAGCGCGCCCTATCATCATGTTGCGGCTGTCGGGCATGTCGACCTTGGCCAGGGCGCCCACTTGGTACGCTTTTATCTGGATAACGATACGTGGCTACAAGCCAACGTCGAAAACCAGCGCGTGATTGAGTACAAGCTGTTTGATTTTTATCGTGTGACGCATTTGTCGGATATCGAGTTCGATGCGCTGATCAACGCAAGCGATAAAAAGGCAGGCCAGCTGGGTGCACAAACGATTGCTGTCGAGGCGACCGATGCTTCCGAGCGCACCTGCCAGTTTCAGCGTGTGTGGGGCGATGAAGCGAGCCTTTGGTCGCCGCCCGTCGTGCTTGAAGAGCAGGTAATGACCACCGAAAGCGTCATGACGCGCAGCGTTACCCACCATGCCATGCTGTACGAGCGCCCTATTGAAGACTCCGAGCGCATGGAATATGTATTGCTGAATGCAGAAGATGACGGTGAGGGTGGGTTTATGCTGGTACAAAATCTCGGTGTTGATGTTACATCGGTCGATATTGATGCTATTTAAACGCGGCAAGCCCCGACACACGCCATCACCACAACGTTGACTCTCAACCAAGGAAGATTTTATACATGCAGTATTTACAAGGCTTACCCCACTTTTTGGGCTATCTGATCGGCGCACTCGTGCTTCTCGTTGCGTTTATGTACTGTTATAGCCGTATCACGCCCCACCACGAGTGGACGTTAATTCGCGAAGGTAATGCTGCGGCGGCCACGGCCTATGCGGGTTCTATCGTCGGTTTTACACTGCCGCTCTACAGCGCTATGGCCAACTCCATCAGTTTCATCGATTTCATCTTGTGGGGCATCATCGCGTTTGGTGTTCAACTGGCGGCTTTCTTTGGTCTGAAGATGGTGCTGAAGAATCAGGGAGAAAGCCTGTCACTGCATATCACTGAAGGTCATATGGCTTACGGTATTCTGGCGGGTAGTGTCTCCATTGCAGTTGGCCTGATTAATGCCGCCTCGATGACGTGGTAAGGAGTTTAACGATGGCACATAACGATCAGACCCCACACCTGCCGCGACGCAAACGCAGCGCCCGCCTCTCGCTTGCGATGATGGGCGCCAGCGCATTCGGGCTAACGGCGTGTGGCCAGCCAGAGCAAACGACCGATGTAAGCTTTGACAGCCCACGCAGCTACCAGAGTGTTGATGAGTGCGTGGCCGCCGATGTATATACCCGCAGCGCCTGTGAAGATGCCTACGAGGCGTCCATTAAAGAAGTCCCCCGCTTCAATACGCTTGAAGAGTGTGAGGCTGAACACGGTGAAGGAGCCTGCACGGCCCCCACCGAACAGCAGTCGCAGGCGGCCACCGGCAGCAGCGGCGGTGGCTGGTTTATGCCAGCCATGATGGGTTACATGGTGGGCAACATGATGTCACGCACCAGCCGTGGTGCGACCAACCGGGGAGTTTATCAGGAGCCGGTTTACCGCAATCGTCAGAACCAGGGCAACTGGAACACCGCCACCAACCAGGCAACCCAGCGTGTCAATCAGCGCCACCAGGCCCTGCGTACCACGGCGACCCAGAACCGCCAGGCCACGCAACGTCGCGGCTTCGGTTCTCGCTCATCCGCCCGCGGCGGCTGGGGCTCGTGATGTACCTCGGGAATCTCCATGCTTAGAGTTGATGTTGCAGAACGCGCCAACTGGAAAACCCTGGCCCACGAGCTGGGGTTTCATTTTCATACCATCGGCGGCGAACCCTACTGGAAAGAGAGCGCCTACTACCAGTTCTCGCTGGATCAAATAGAGCGGGATATTGAGGCGCCTACCGAAGAGCTGCATGAAATGTGCATGGAGCTTGTTGACCGTGTCTGTCACTCCAATGCGCTGATGCAACGCCTGGCGCTGCCGGAGTTCATGTGGGACACCATTCACGACTCCTGGGTGTCTGGCCAGCCACACCTTTATGGGCGGATGGATTTTGCCTATTCAGGCCAGGGCCACGCCAAGCTGCTTGAGCTTAACTACGATACGCCCACCTCGCTTTATGAAGCGGGCTTTTTCCAGTGGGTATGGCTGGAGCAGGCCATTCAACAGGGCATCATCCCGCGCCACGCTGACCAATATAATTCCATTCAGGAGCGGCTGATTAATGCGATGGCGCATATTGGCGACCGGCTGAGCAGCGCCGAGATGTACTTTTCATGTATCAAGGATAACGACGAAGAGCGTGCAACCGTACACTACCTGCAGGATGTAGCCATTCAGGCCGGTTTAAAAGCGCCCTTCATTTATACCGAAGATATTGGCTACCAGCGCGACGGCGACTACTTTATTGACCTGGATAATCAGCCCATTCAGGCACTGTTTAAACTCTACCCTTGGGAAGAGTTGGCCGACGATGCGTTTGGCGAAAAGATTCCCCAGCTGCACACCCACTGGTTTGAACCACCGTGGAAGGCGATTCTTTCTAACAAGGGCATTCTGCCCCTGCTGTGGGAACACTTTAAGGGCCACCCTAATCTGCTACCTGCCTATTTTGAAGAGCGCTCGCCTTCACCGCTGCCGCCCGGCTGGGTACGCAAGCCCTTCTTTTCACGCGAAGGCAGCAATATTGAGCTGTTAACGCCAGAGGGTCAGCGTGAGGCAGTGGATGGCCCCTATACGGACAGCCCTTGGATTCGCCAGGCCTACCACCCCATGCCGCGCTTTGGCGAACATCACGCGTTAATCGGCAGTTGGGTGGTGGGTGATCGTGCTTGCGGGATCGGCGTGCGGGAGGACGTAGGGCGAATTACCAAGGATTCATCCTGCTTTGTGCCCCACGCCATTGTTTAACGGTCAGGAGAACGCGCCTGCTTACCCCATCAACCATAAGCAGCTAACGGTATCGCCGGGTGTTATCTGATGATGGGGAGGGATAACCGCCAAGGCATCGGCCTCAATACACGACGACAATACGCCGGAATTCTGGTCAGCAAAGGCCTGGGCCGTTATACCGGAAGGTGCAAAATTAAGCGTTACGCGCATATAGTGCTGGCGCGGCCCGGTCGAGGTCTCAAAATTCGCCGTTGCGGTTAACGTTGGTAATGCCTTCAGTGTTGGGCAGGCCAACAACGCCCCCATGAGCGGGCGCAAAAATAGCCAGGCCCCCACAAACCCCGAAACCGGGTTGCCCGGCAAACCCACAAACCTTGCCTCACTACCGTCAGCGCGAGGCAAGCGGCCTAGCGCCAAGGGCTTGCCTGGGCGTATGGCCAAGCGCCATAAATCCAGCTCGCCCAAGGCATCAAGCGCGGCCTTAACGTGGTCTTCTTCCCCAACACTGACACCGCCAGTGCTTACCACGACATCGGCGTCAGCGGCGGCTTGGGTTAATAGCGCCACCGTTTGCGCGTAGTCATCCGGCACACTAACGACCTGCACCACGTCAGCGCTAAAGCGCTCAAGCAGGCGCTTTAACATGGGCCGGTTGGAGTTATAAATTTGCCCCGGTGCCAGCGGCGTGCCGGGGTCGACGATTTCATCGCCGGTCGAGAGCAGGGCAACCTTAGGGCGGCGGCGTACGCTCACCTGGGTAATGCCCTGCCCCGCTAAATGCCCCAACGCGGCCGCTTCTAAGCGCAGCCCTTTGTTGAGCAAACAGTCGCCCAAACGCACATCCCGCCCTTGGCGGCGCACGTTGTCGTCAGGCGGAATATTGTCCGGTATCAAGGCCTTGCCTGCCTCAACGCTAACGCGCTCCTGCATAACGACGCAGTCCGCGCCTGCTGGCAACTCGCCACCGGTAAAGATGCGTGCACAGCTACCGGGTGCCAGCGGCGCTACCTGCGTTCCTGCCGCAATGCGCTGGCTGATGGGCAGCCACCGGCCCGCATCGCTTGTGCGCAACGCATAGCCATCCATCGCACTGTTATCAAAGGGCGGGACGTTCAGCGCTGCCATCACGTTGTCAGCCAGCACCCGCCCGCCAGCGGCGTCCAAGGCGGCTTCTTCCGCACTGACGGGACTCACGCCAGCCAGCAGCGCTTCAAGCGCGGCACTTACTGTTTGCAAGTCAGCTGTTTGCAAATCAGTCGGCTGCAAATCAGCCATGCTGGCCTCGCTCGGGAATCACCAGGTTGGCAAAGTTGCACGGTTTGTGACGGCTATCGAGCTGCTCTTTCAAAATGCCTTCCCAGCCCGTACGGCAAGCGCCGGTTGAGCCTGGCAGGCAGAAGATGACCGTGGCATTCGCCAAGCCACCCAGGCAGCGGCTTTGAATGGTGGAGCTGCCAATCTCCTCACCACTTAGCTGACGAAAACGCTCGCCAAATCCTTCGATGTGCTTATCCAGCAGTACCGAAATGGCTTCCGGTGTGGAATCACGGCCGGTAAAGCCGGTGCCGCCGGTAGTAATAATCACCTGCACCCCGGCGTCGGCAATCCATTGGGCCACGATAGCGCGAATCTGGTAGATATCGTCAGCCACAATACGCTTATCGGCGAGCCGATGGCCGGCGGCGTTCAAACTCTCGACCAATTGCTGACCAGAGCGATCACTCTCTTCGGTGCGCGTATCTGAAATCGTCAGTATGGCTATATTGAGGGCAACCATCGGCTCCATAATGCTACTCCTGATTGTTTTTCTTGGCTTGGCGAGCGTCCAACGCCGCCAACTGTTCAGGCGTTGCAGTGCCCTGATAGTGCGCTTTCCACTCGCTGTAGGGCATTTTGTAGACGTACTCGCGCGCGGCTTCGTAATCAAGCCGCTCGCCTCGCTCTTCGGCTGCGCTCACCAGCCATTTGGAAAGGCAGTTACGGCAAAAGTTCGCCAGGATCATTAGGTCGATATTCTGTACGTCCTTGTTATCGTCCAGGTGGCTCAGCAAACGCCGAAAGGCAGCTGCCTCAAGCTCAGTGCGAGTAGCCTGATCAAACTCGTTAAAATCTGACATTAGCGTTTCCCTCATAAAAAGTGACTGTCGTGCAGCATACCAAAAGACACCGCTTATAGGCGCTGTTCCACCCGATAACGTAGCCAGGCGAACCCACTGTTTGATATGGGTCATAGTGCTTACCATCAAGCATCTAACGCATAGACAAGCGCATAGACAAGCAAGGCCCTTGGCCGCCATCATAGCGACAAGGGATCTACACTTGGAAATGGCAAGGCTGATCGGCCAGAGGAGACATGCCGATGATCACGACCCACGCATTAACCGGCATGGTGCTCGCTGGTGGTGAAGGCCGCCGCATGGGCGGGCGCGATAAGGGGCTGGAGCCCTTTGCTGGGCTACCTCTATTTGCCCACACAGCGGCCAGGCTTGAAGGGCAGGTTGCTGAACTGCTGATTAGCGCTAACCGTAATCTTGACGCCTACCGCCTGTTTGGGCGTGTGATCAGTGATGCGGAATCAGGCTTCCAAGGTCCTTTAATGGGCATTTATAGTGGGCTGCGCGCATCAAACACGCCGTGGCTATTGATAGCTCCTTGCGATACGCCGCATCTCCCGGACGACTTGGTCGCACGAATGCTGGCAGGCATACAAAGCGCCGATATCGCCGTGGCGTTTGATGGTCAGCATCTGCACCCTACGGTGGCCTTGATACGCACCGCACTGGCGGATGATCTTCAGGCGGCCCTGAAAAGCGGCGAGCGTAAAATTCAGCGCTGGTATGCACGCCATAATATGCGCCGTGTGGATATGTCCGACTGCCCCGACGCCTTCGCCAATCTCAATACCGCCGAAGAGAAAAGCCGCTTGGAAGCGCAATGCCTATCCGCCAGGAACGTACCATGACGCTCTCCTGCTTTGACCTTGGCGACCAGATGCTGAGCGTGGAAGAAGCCCGCCAGGCGCTGACAACGCTTATTGAAAGACCGCTGGCCCATGAAGTCATTGACCTGCACCGTGCCCATGGCCGCCGCTTGGCACACGATATTATGGCGCCGATCAACGTCCCGCCCAGCACCAACGCCGCGATGGATGGTATTGCCCTTGCCTGGCCAGACACACAGTCATCCCAATGGCCGCTTATCGGTCATGCATTGGCAGGGCATGGTTTTCATGGCGCCGTGCCGCCAGGCGCTTGCGTGCGGATTACCACGGGTGCCCCGCTACCGGAGGGCACCGATACGGTCATTATGCAGGAGCAGTTAACAACGCACGGCGAGCACCTCCACATCGCAAACCCTGAGCGCGTTAAGCGTGGCCAGAACGTACGCCTGGCCGGGGAAGATATTCTCAAGGGCAACCTGGCGCTTTCAAAAGGAACGCGTTTGGATGCCGCTAGTATGGGGCTACTTGCATCGCTCGGCGTGGCACAGGTTTGCGTGGCCCGGCCACCGACGGTTGCACTGTTTTCCACCGGCGATGAAGTGACAGCGCCTGGCGAGCCGCTGGAGAATGCCCGCATTTATGATGCCAACCGGTTTACCTTGATGGGTTTATTAACCGAACAGGGCGCTGAGGTGATTGATCTGGGTATTCTTCCCGATGATCAGCAGTCGATACGTAAGGCGTTATCCCAGGCTGCCCAAGTGAGCGACCTGGTGCTCACCAGCGGCGGTGTATCGGCGGGGCAAGCTGACTTTACACGGCCTGCCCTTGAACAACTGGGCCAACTAACGTTTTGGCGTGTTGCGTTACGCCCAGGGCGGCCACTGGCCTGCGGCTGGATGGGAGAGTCGCGTACGCCCTTTGTGGGCTTGCCCGGCAACCCTGTCGCTGTCATGGTAACCTTTTCACAGTTTGTCGTGCCGTTGCTCCATCACTTGCAGGCACTCCCCATGACTCCGCCACCCAGGCTTTACGCTGTCGCGGATGAAGTGCTTAACAGCCGCTACCAGCGTACCGATTTTTTGCGCGGCATTTACCATAGCGATACGCAAGGTGTGCTCCACGTACGCACGACAGGCGCGCAAGGGTCCGGCATGTTAAGTTCGATGGTCGCGGCTAACTGTCTGATCGAGCTACCCGAAGACCAGGACGGTGCACAAGCTGGCGAGGTAGTCTGCATTCAACCACTTGTGAGATGGCCATGACTAAGCAACTAATAGATGACTTTGGTCGCCGAGTTAGCTATGTCCGCATCTCGGTGACCGACCGCTGTGACTTCCGCTGTGTGTACTGCATGAGCGAGGAAATGACGTTTCTTCCGCGTGCCCAAGTGCTTACCCTTGAAGAGATCAGCATGGTCGCCCAGGCCTTTACCGAACTGGGTGTTGAAAAAATTCGCCTGACCGGTGGTGAGCCCCTGGTGCGCCGGGACATAGAACAGCTGGTAGATGACATTGGCCAGTTGCCCGGGCTTAGCGACTTCACCATGACCACCAATGGCGCCAGTCTGCGTAAACATGCCAAACGGCTTTATGCAGGTGGCCTGCGCCGTCTCAATATCAGCCTGGATTCACTGGACCCGGAGCGCTTTAAAAAGCTCACCCGCACCGGCGATTTAACACGCGTTATTGACGGCATCCATGCGGCAAAAGAGGCCGGATTTACCCGCATCAAGTTAAATGCGGTTATTTTAAAAGGTCGTAATGATGATGAGGTGCTGGACCTTGTCGACTTTGCGCGTGACGAAGGGCTGGATATCAGCTTTATTGAAGAGATGCCGCTGGGCGATGTGTCCGATCACTCACGCGCAGAAACCTTCTACTCAAGTGATGATGTACAGGCCCTGATTGAAAAGCGCTATACGCTAACCCCGACCACCGAAACCACGCCAGGCCCGTCGCGCTACTTTAGAATGGCCGACAGTGACAGCCGGGTTGGCTTTATATCGCCGCACAGCCACAACTTCTGCGACACCTGTAATCGCGTGCGGGTCACGGTAGAAGGCCGTTTATTGCTCTGTTTGGGTAACGAACATTCGGTCGACTTGCGCGCCGTGCTGCGCCGCTATCCCGGTGATATGCCGCGCCTTAAAGAGGCGATTGTGAATGCACTACCGCTCAAACCCGAGCGGCACCATTTCACGACCGACGGCGACATTCAGGTTGTTCGCTTTATGAATATGACAGGGGGTTAACTCGTGGCAGCGTTGGCAAAAGTGCCGGTTCATATCATCACCGGCTTTTTGGGAAGTGGTAAAACCACCCTCATTCACCGTCTGATTGAACAAAAGCCTGCGCATGAAACGTGGGCCATTTTAGTGAATGAGTTCGGTCAAATTGGTATCGACCAGGCGATGTTTGAGCAACGTGACGATATCGTTATTAAAGGCTTGCCTGGCGGCTGTTTGTGCTGCCAGCTCGCCTTTGTTATGCAGGCAGCGCTTGTTAACCTGCTGGCACGCAGTAAGCCAGACCGCGTGATTATTGAACCCTCTGGACTTGGCCACCCCGCCGGTTTGCTGGACCTGCTGCGCGGCGAGGCCTTTCACGATGTCGTTGATGTGCGCGATATTATTGCCACGCTGGACCCACGCCGCCTGGATGACCCGCGTGCGCTCAATCATGAAACGTTTCAGGACCAGTTGGCGATCGCCGATGCGGTAGCCATCACCTTATGGGACCAGGCCACCGATCAACAGCAGCAGGCAGCGCTGCAGTTTGCCAATGCCTTATGGCCGCCGCGTAAATGGGTCGAGCCGGTTACCAATGGCGAACTGCCACTTGAACGATTAACGCACAGTGGCCAAAGTCCTGCCCACGACTTGGCCGTTCCGGAAGCACACCGCACATTAACCGCGCCCCCTGGTTTGGAGGGCGGATTTTTTGACTTTCCGCCAGCCAAAGGCGCACCACAGCAGGAAACCGGTGTGGCGCTGGGCTACGTGAGCTTGGGATTGCGCTGGCACCCTGACGAGCACTTTGACCTGGACAGCCTGGCGCAATGTTTAGGTGAATTACCCCGTGATGCCCGTATTAAAGGCGTGTTTCATACGACCAGCGGCTGGCAGCAGCTTAACCGCGCTGACGGTGCGCTAAACGTAGACAGTAGCGCCTGGCGGCAGGACTCGCGGCTGGAAATCATTATCCCTGAAGCGCTGGCGAGTACGGTGCCAGATACCACGGCACTTGCGTCAATGCTCTCCCCCGCGCCATTTCATCAAAACGGCTGATATCAAGAAACATCAAGCTCCGCTTCCAACGCGTCGATGGTGACCGGACGCCCAAACAGATAACCTTGATAGGCGTGGCAGCCATGGGCGAATAACCACGCCTGCTGCGCCTGGGTTTCGACTCCTTCGGCGATCACCTCCAGGTTCAGGCTTTTTGCCAGCGCAATGGTACTCTCGACAATCGCCGCATTCGCGCTACTGGTCAGCACCTGGCGCACAAAACTCTGGTCTATTTTCAGTTGGTCCAAGGGTAGCTGGGCCAGGTAGGCAAGGGATGAATAACCGGTCCCAAAATCATCCAGTGAGAGGCGAACGCCCAGCGCTTTTAGGAACAACATTTTATCGCGGGCCCTGTCGCGGTCATCCACAAACAGCGACTCTGTCACTTCAAGCTTTAAGCGGTCAAGCGGTGCTTGGGTACGTTCAAAGATAGCCGTGATACGCGGTATAAACTCAGCATCGTGAAACTGCAGAGGGCTGATATTTACCGACATCGTCAAGTGGCAGAACCGATCATGCTGTGCCCAGCTCGCCAACTGGTAGCAGGCCCTCTCCAGCACCCATGCACCTACTTCAATAATCAGGCCGGTACTCTCTAACAGCGGTATAAAGTCCCCGGGTGATACAAGACCCCGCTCGGGATGCTGCCAGCGCAAAAGTGCCTCGACCCCGGTCGTCTTTCCATTTACTTCCACTTGGGGCTGATAATAAAGCTGCCACTGGTTAAGCGCCTGTGCCTGCCGCAAGTCACGTTCCAGACGCGTTGAGGCTAACAGCGTTGCCTGCATATCGGGGTCAAAAAAGCACAGCGTATCACGGCCTCTCGCCTTGGCTTGAAATAGCGCCATATCCGCCTGCTGAAGATACTCATTTTGCTCGTTGGTCGAATAGTCCAAGAGGGTGATACCGATGCTGGCCGTCACGCTGACCGAGTGCTCAATGAGTGAACTGGTACGGCGTATGGCAACCATCAACTTATGGGCGATGAGCTCAGCCAACTGAGCCGCTTTAGCCGCATCGGTATCCAGCGACTGAATGAGTATCGCGAACTCATCACCGCCAAAACGTGCCAAGGTATCACTTTCCCGCAGCTGTTGATGAAGCTGACGCGCAACACCCTGAAGCAAACGGTCACCGATAGAGTGCCCAAACACATCGTTAACCTGTTTGAAATGATCGATATCGATAAGCAGAAGCGCACCATAAGAGCGATGTCGGCGCGCCTCTTTAAGCGCTGCGCCCAAGCGGTCCATAAAGAGACGGCGATTCGCCAGCCCCGTCACCGAATCATAAAACGCCAGTTGGTGGATCTCCTGTTCAGCGGCTTTGCGTTCGCTAATATCGACAACGGTGGCCACGTAATGGGTTAGCTGCTGGTCAGCATTACGGATTGAGCTAATAACGACCCACTCGGGAAAGATATCGCCGCTCTTGCGCTGGCTCCAAACTTCGCCTTCCCAGCGGCCCTGCTGTTTGACGCTGCGCCATAAACGGCGATAGAAACCAGGGTCGTGGCGGTTCGAATTAAACATCTTTGCGTCACGGCCAATCACTTCGGCTTCGCTATAGCCGGTAATCTGAGTAAACATGGGATTGGCTTTCAGTATTTTCCCTTCGGCATCCGCGATGATGATGCCCAGGTGTGCCTGAAAAGCAGCGGCCGCGATATTAAGCTCCGCTTCACTCTGTTTGGCTTCGGTAATATCGCGCGCGACCAGCAACGTGCCGGAAAAGCGGCCATCAGGATGCACCAAGGGGCTTGCTACGGCCTGAAAAAAATGTTCTCCCCTGGGCACCCTCAACTGATATTCAAGCGTAACTGCTTGGCGATGCTGCCTTACCTGCTCAAAGACAGTATCAAAGCGCTTGGATAAACCAGGGGGCATTACCTCGTTATAATGTTTACCTAACAGACTATCTTTGCCTTTCAGCAACATTCCTTCATCCAGGGCATGCGTATAGGTGATTTGATTGTTTTGGTCGAAAACGATGATCAAGTCCTGGATAGAGTTAATAAGCGTCCTGAGCCGAGCTTCTCCTGTCTGGGCTTGGGTACGCGCCTGATCAAGCTCTTTAAGGCGATGTTGTAATAACTGAGCTAACCTTATCCGCTTAAGGTAATGACGAACTCCCCATGCGCCCAACAAAACAATAGCGATAAAGATACCGATGGTAATCCCGGCGCGCTGACGCCACCCCGCTAACACCTCATCCAAATCCATACCGATAGCCACCCATATCGGATAGTTTTCGATGCGCTGTACCCAAAAAATTCGCTCACGTTGATCCAGAGAAGACCACATCACGTCCGACCACGGGGTCTGGCCGCTGTCCAGGACGCGTTGTACGGTCACTCCCTCCACTTGTCCCCCGGTTTGCGTGCGCTCGTCACCAGGATTGCGGGCGATTAATTTAAGCGTGGCGTCTACCAGGGCGATGCTTTCACCCTGGCGAATCTGCATTTGGTTAACCATGTCGGCAAATGCTTGTGATGCCACACGTGCTGATGCCATGCCCGCAAAGGCACCTGATGAATCTGTCAGACGTAACGCGTGTATCAGAGAGTAGGTTTGTTCCTCACTGGACCAGTAAAGCGGCGTAACGATGTCCTCCATGGGATAGTCAGGGTCGCTCAAGACTTTATAAAAATCCTGGTCACTAAAATCCGCTCCCTGATAGTGGTTATCTCCACTACTGGCAATCATGATTCCTTGGCTATCCAACAGAACCACTCGTTGAACCAGGGGAGCATAGCGATGACGATCGCTTAACATCCGAGACATTTGCGTGGCGCTGACCACATCAGGCATGTTCTGAAGGTCAGCGACACTGACCAGCACGTGGTACGTTTGAGAGAAGATGCTTTCTACCCACTCACCAATCAGGCTGGCACGCGCATCGCTCTGCGCCTCAGCAGAGGCTATCTCCTGTTCACGCTGCTCCTTTAAAAACCAGCCGAATAGGCTGAACAGCAGCAGTAAAGCAATAACGTATAACGCGTAGACATTGCGACGTTGGCGGCGAAAGGCGTTATCGGCATGCTTTTCGCTCTCTTTGTTCTGATCCTTTCTCATCAACATATCTACAACAGGCATAGCGCATCGACCTTGGCCAGAGAACAAAAGAGAACGCATAAATTGATGTGATGATGTACCACGTAAACGTCGTCAGCATTACCCTTTATCCTGCCAACCGTTAGATAGAATAACGGCAAACAATTTAATCATTCCATCCATTTAGCGTGCCTTAGTAGCGCGATTTATCATATTACAAACATAAAATGCTTTTCATTGGCGCATGAATGCAGCAGACAAAAACATTACGCTTAATTCTCACTGCTATTCTCACGATTATCTGGCTTTATTATCGCTGTGTGCCAAGGAAAAACGGCATTTCCAGGCTTTGCACGAAAAATGCTTCAATCAGCGGCAGGTTAATGTTGGCAGCGGTGGTGTAATGGATATGCGTAGCATCAGCCAATCTGCAATAATGTGCCATCGGTTACTTAACCTTTCGCTGTTTAGATCAAGGAGAGAATGACATGCGTCTGCTACTCGCCCTGCTACTGCCGTGGCTTCAGTTCTTTACCATCGGTCGCCCTTTTGCTGGGCTTATCTGCCTGGTACTCCAGCTTACTATCATTGGCTGGGTACCTGCGGCGATCTGGTCTGTCTATGCGCTGAGCCAATACCAAACCGATAAAAAGATTCGTAACGCTTCCGGCAGATAGTCCTCCTGCCCAGCGCCTTAACTATCCCGCCCAGCAAGGCGGGATAGTGCTTTATAACGCCCATATACGCGCTCCCCTTCTGACAACGCCAATCCTCGATAGTCCCACCAAAACGAAAAAGTGAAACGTCCTGTTCCATAACACGGTAACGACAGCACCTCATTTTTTTGCCAATATGAGAAAGAGTCTCATATAAAACTTTTTCTCATAAAAGGAATACCCATGAAGCCCAAGGTTCTCGTCACAACACTGCTTGTCACAGCGGTTAGCTCTGTTGCTCATGCCCAGGAACGTATTGCCACCTTTGATTTAGGCAGCCTGGATACACTGGATGCACTGGGTGTTAGTGACCAAATCGTGGGGATTCCCAAACAGATTCTGCCCGACTACCTGTCAACCTATAACGACGACGCGTATACCGACCTTGGTGGCTTACGCTCTCCTGACCTTGAAGCCATTGCCGAAAGCGAGCCCAGCCTTATCCTTTACACCGGCCGTCAAGGCGAGTGGGAATCTGAGTTCGAAGAGATCGCCCCGGTGCTCAATACCAGCCTACAGGGCGATGATTACCTGGTAGCCTTTGACGACAACGTGCGCCAGCTTGCCAGCCATGCCGGTGTTGAAGAGCGCGCTGAAGAAGCACTAAAAGAGCTGCATGCCGATATTGAAAACCACCGCCAAGCGCTGGATGAAGCGTTGCGCGTACTGGTGGTTACCTCTAATGACGGCAACCTGGGGCTGAACACCCATCCGGTCGTCCATGACGTACTGGGTATCAACACATTAGAAATGCCGGATAGTGTTACCAGCATAACGCGCGGTAGCCGCACCTTTACGCCGCTGACGATGGATGCCATTGGTGAGATCCAACCCGACGTATTGCTGGTGGTTGACCGCAGCGCCGCCATTGGTAACGAGGCCGCTGACTCCGATGCGTTAACGCAAGCGCTAGCAGATGCGGGCACGCCGGATACACGCCTGGTCGTACTGACCCCGGCCCTTTGGTACTTATCAGGCGGCGGCCTGCAGAGCCTGAAACTGCAAGTTGATGAGGTCGTTGAAGCGCTATAAGCGTCTACCACGATGCATGACCAAGCCCCCGTGTCGCTAGACCGGGGGCTTTTCATTAGGTATCAATGCTTAACGTATAAAATGGAGCTCACCAGTCACCCGGGCGGCGTATGTCCGTTGGTTTGGCGACCAACGTGCCCATTTATTGTGATGAGTCGCTTTTGGCGTATAACGAAGCACTGCCCGCCGCAGGCGCCTCCAATAGTGCCTGTCCCAAACGGCTTACCGAACTGGTAAATGCCGATTGGGTCGATTAAGCAGCACGCTCGACAAGGTTTTACTTGGCCTCTAGCTGCGCATTCACAATCGGCGTAAGATAGGTAGGCTGCTATGCAGCAATGTTCTCAGGGCGGGGTGAAAGTCCCCACCGGCGGTGATGGTACCTTTCCTAACGAAAGCGGCCTAAGCCCGCGAGCGCTCTCACTGGTCTGCCCGTGAGAGGTCAGCAGATTCGGTGAGAAACCGAAGCCGACGGTGATAGTCCGGATGAAAGAGAACGGCATCCATTCAACGGCGTTATTCCACGGAGAAAGCCCCCTGGAGGCGTACGTTATGCCTATGGCGGATGCCGAATGCCCTGATTCTGGTACCACTTATCCAAGAGAATGACCATGAATCAGACCTTTCCTTTAACACTCTCCTCACATACCACGTCCCAGCGCATTGCGTTTATCCAGGGCCATTGGCACAACGATATCGTCGGCCAGGCCTACCAGGCATTTATTGAGGAAGTGGAGCGCAACGGTTTATCTGCTGACCAGGTGGATACGTTTACCGTTTCAGGCGCCTATGAAATTCCGCTGCAAGCCAAGGTACTGGCCGAAAGCGGCCGCTATGGCGCGATTGTCGGTGCTGGCTTCGTGGTAGATGGCGGCATCTATCGCCACGATTTCGTCGCCCACGCGGTCATCGACGGCATGATGCGCGTCCAGCTCGACACCCAAGTGCCGGTCATTTCGGTGGTGCTCACGCCGCACCATTTCCATGAGCACAGCACCCATCACGACTTCTACTTCCAGCACTTCCTGGCCAAAGGTAAGGAAGCCGCCAGTGCGTGCCTGAACACCATGGAAAATCTGCACCGCGCCCGCAAACTTAGCGACGCGTGAGCACTATCTTGGCCCGGCGAATACCGGGCCAAGAGCCCCATCAGCGAACATGATTCTCTGCTTGATTCTCCTGCTCTACTCACGCCTCATTCACATCCAGCAGATAGCTATAAAACGCCGTATTGCGCTGCCAGCCAAGTGCTTCATACAGACGCTGCGCGCGCTTGTTCTCCACCTGCGTCATCAATACCAGCCTTGTAACACCGTGGTCTTGGGCCAAATCGGCGGCAGCGCTCATTAGCGCCCTACCCACGCCTTGGCGGCGATACTCAGGCAGTACGTAAAGATCGTTCAACGTCCATCGTGCATTCATGCCTACCGTCGATAAGCCGGGAAAAAGCTGCACAAAACCGCTGATTGTTCCCTGCGCCTCTTCACTCACCAGAATGAACGAGTCGCCCAACCCAAAGCGCTGATTTAAAAAGTAGCGGGCGCCCTTTAGGTCGCTTTGTTGCTGATAAAACTGGCGATAGTCATCCAGCAGCACGCTAAGCGCGTCCAAGTCATCAAGTACGGCAGCCCGAACATTATTCACAGTGGCGCTCCTTAAAAAGAGGTGGGAATAGGCAAGTCTCTCGTTATAGTGGCTCTTGGTGAAGAACCAGTTTATTAAATAGCGAGGGAACCAGTGAAGCAGCGAACGCCGTCGAGTGAATGGCTTATTGATGCCTTGGCGCTACAGATTGGCACCCAAGAAACAACCACGCTGGTACATCAGCTTTACAGCGCGTTGCGCCGTTGGATTCAACACGGCGAACTGGCCGCCGGGAGTCATTTGCCCTCTTCACGGCACCTGGCGCGCGGCTTGGGTATCAGCCGTAATACCGTGCTGGCAGCAATGGACCGCCTGCTAGCCGAGGGGCTGGTGGTTTCTCGGCGGGGCGCGGGCATGTATGTGGCCAACTTGCCTACGCTACCGACTCATCCCAAGCCACTTTTGGAAACGGCGTTTAGCTACTCAACACGCGGGCAGGCGCTGATTGACCGCTGCGGTACGCTAAGCCAACACTATCAGGCGTTTGCGCCGGGGGTGCCGGGGCTGGATCTGTTCCCCCACGCTCAGTGGCAGCGCCTTTTAAGGCGCCACTATCGCCAGGCCGATACGGCATGGCTTTCCTATCAAACGCATGGCGGCTTGCCCGCGCTGAAAGAGGCATTGGGTGATTACCTGACGCTTTCCCGCGCAGTGCGCTGTCGCCCTGAGCAGATTGTGATCACGCAAGGCGCGCAGCAGGCGTTCGAGCTGGTGGCCCAGCTGCTGACCGATAGCGGCGACACAGTGTGGATGGAAGAACCCGGCTACGGCGGCGCGCAAACCTGCTTTTTGGCAGCGGGACTGAACATTGTCCCTGTGCCGGTCGATGAAGACGGGCTGAACCCGTTGTGTTGTCCGGCTAATACGCCTTCGCCGCGCTTGATCTACGTGACGCCCTCTCACCAATACCCAAGTGGCGTTACCATGCCGGTTCCACGACGCTTGGCATTACTCGAACACGCCGCCAGGCACGGCGCCTGGGTCGTTGAGGATGACTACGACAGCGAGTTTCGCTACAACACGCCGCCCACCCCGTCGCTTCAAGGTTTATCGGAACAGGCATCGGTCATCTATATCGGCACGTTCAGCAAGGTGCTCTACCCAGGGCTTAGGCTGGGTTATATCGTGCTGCCCGAGGCGTTGGCCGATACGTTCCGGTTGGCTCACGCCCGCCTGCACCGCGAAGGCAACTATCCCATTCAGTCGGCGCTTGCTGAGTTCATTGCCAAAGGTGACTTTTCACGCCATATCGCCCGAATGCGCATGGGCTATCGTCAGCGCCAGGCCTGCCTGCGCCGTGCACTGGCCCCTGCTATTGACGCCGGTTTAAAGCTCTCCTCAGGCCATGCGGGGATGCATCTGGTCGCCGAGTTGGATACTTTAAATCAGGAAGCGCGCCTGGTTGAACTGGCCCAACAGGCACACATTACGCTCTCCCCACTCTCCCGGTACTATCTGGGGCAACCACAGCGTGCAGGGCTTGTGTTGGGCTATGTGGGCGCGACGGAGGATGAGCTACTACGTGCGGGCCGCTGGCTCAGCCACGCATGGCTAAATCTAACATCGTTATAAATCCTGACATTTTTATAACTAAAACAGGGAAATCACTATGGCGAACGAATTTATCGCCCCCGATGGGCACGCCCGCTGCTACTGGTGCGGCGGTGCACCGGAGTTTCTGCCCTACCACGATAACGAGTGGGGCTTTCCGGTTGATAACGATCAGCGCCTGTTTGAAAAGCTCTGTCTGGAGAGCTTTCAGTCCGGCTTGAGCTGGCGGACGATTCTCAACAAGCGTGAGAACTTTCGCGCGGCCTTTCATCACTTCGATTTTCATCAGGTCGCGCGTTTTGATGAGCGTGATGTGCAGCGATTACTGCAAGACGCAGGCATTATCCGCCATCGCGGCAAAATTGAGGCGGCGATCAATAACGCGCAACGGGCACAGGAATTAGTCGTACAGGAAGGTTCGCTGGCGGCGTTCTTCTGGCGCTTCGAGCCAGCGCATGATGCGTTAAAAGCGCCGCAAACCCAGACCGTCTCGCCTGAATCCATCGCGCTCTCCAAAGCGCTGAAGAAACGCGGCTGGAAATTTATTGGCCCCACTACGGCCTTTGCGTTGATGCAGGCGATGGGGCTGCTCAATGACCATTCGCTGACCTGCGTAACACGTGAACGCGTAGAGCAGGCGCGCTTGCAGTTTCAGCGGCCCGTTTAGGGCTTCTACATACGTTAGGGCGCCAACAATCGCCTGGCGGACGGCGTCAGAAACGGCCATGCTTAGAGCAGTTCAACGGCCTGCGTATTCTCGGTACGCCTTCTTGTAGTAGTGTATCGACTGACACACTTATCTATACACCAAACAGCAGCAGAACATAACGTTCTCAACGGGGTTTAATGTGGCTCAACCGCTCTCTTCGCAAGCAGACTCTCACGCATCGCGATGCAAAGCATGGAGCGTACATGCTCTCACCGCTAGCGGCGTACTACTGGGCGTCATGGCGCTATTCGCTTTGATCGACGACAATCCGGTGGCTTGTCTGCTCTGGCTGGGGGCGGCGATGATGGTAGATGGCTTCGACGGCACGTTGGCGCGCAAGTATGAAGTGAAGACCATCCTGCCGCACTTCGATGGCTCAACACTGGATATGGTCATTGATTATCTTACCTGGGCGTTTATTCCCGCCCTGTTTATCTACTACTTTATCGATTTGCCGACCGGTTTTTCACTGCTGGCGGTGTTTATTATCCTGCTTTCGTCGATGTTCTGTTTCTGCAACACCAATATGAAAAGCCAGGATAACTATTTTGTTGGCTTTCCGGCCGCCTGGAATATCGCTGCGGCCTATTTCTACATTCTCGACTTCCCGCCTTGGCTTACCTTTGCCGCCATCATCGTCCTGGCCATTCTCACCGTTACTCGCATGAAGTTCCTGCACCCCTTCCGGGTGCGCAAATTTATGCCACTTAATATCGCTGTTACGTTGTTGTGGTGCCTCTGCGCAACGCTTCTTATTCTCCCAAGCACTGAGCATGCTGTTTGGGCACTATGGGGATGGGGCGTCGCCTCGGTCTACTTTTTTGGCATGTGCTTATGGCGGACAGCCCAGGAGTGGTTCGTCTGAACCCGACATTGGTTAACAAGGAGGTAGCACGATGTCGCTAACGCCGACTCAGGAGAAGAAATTCAGAGCCCTGGCAGCAGACATCGAAGGAATCGATGTCGAGGCCTACAAACGCTTTGAGCGCGATCCATTGGCGCCGATCATCGGCTTGGGCAAGCCGAACCTGCGCATCGGCTTTTTTGGCCGCGACCCAGGCCGTGACGAGGTGCGTCACGGCGAGCCGTTTATCGGTGCTGGTGGCCAGTTGGTCAGAAAAGCGCTTTATGAGCAGCTTTACGGCGAGACGATGCCGGACTTTGCAGCATCCAAAGCCGTGGGCGAATACTTTTTCTGGATCAATACCGTGCCCTACAAGCCCCTAGGCAACAAGGCGTGGTCGATGAAGGTTAAGCGTCACTTTCACGGTTTAATGAATGAGGTGCTGATCTCGCGCTGGGAAGGACGAACGCTGATTACGCTGGGCCGAGAAGCGTTCCTGTGGTTCGGTATCGGCCGCTCAAAAGAGGAACGTGCGCGTCTGGAAGCTTTCTGGAAGCAGGAAGATCGCTTTGAGAGTAGCATCGAGGTGACACTAGAAGATGACAAGGGAGCAGCGCAAACCTTTACGCTCTACCCGCTGCCGCACCCCTCGCCGCTCAATCAAACCTGGTATGCGCGCTTTCCAGGGCTATTAAAGCAGCGTCTGGAGCAGCTAGAGGTACGTAAGGACAATCTGACGCTGTGACAACGGCCTATTTAAAACAACGTCTAAAGGGCACCGCCATGAAACCCCGAATCAGCTTGATTACTCTTGGTGTGCATGACATGAATCGTGCCATCCAGTTCTATCGGGATGGCCTTGGACTGCCGGAACATGAAACAGACAGCGACGAGGTGGCCTTTTTCAAGATGGAAGGTGCCTGGCTATCGCTGTTTCCCAGAGCATCATTGGCTAGCGATATCGGCATTACCGATGACTCAAAAGATGGTTTCAGCGGTATCACGCCGGCCCACAACGTCGCCAGCCAAGAGGCCGTTGACCAAGTGCTCAAACAAGCGGTTGCCGCAGGCGCCAAGCTAATCAAACCAGCAGAAGAAGTGTTCTGGGGCGGTTACTCCGGTTATTTTCGCGACCCGGAAGGCCACTACTGGGAAGTCGCCTACAACCCCTTTATGGACCTGACGTGAGTTACTAGCCCAGAGGTTCATCCCCGCGCCTGCGGGGAGTGGATAAAAGATAAATTCAACATTATTGTCCTTATCTTGAGTTTTCGCACGGGCAAACTCGTATGCCATTTCAAAGCAATCGCGAGCGAATCGACGGGCGAGTTGGTTGAACAATTTTGCCGTGTTGGACCAGCAGTCGCTCCGAGGGCGGTGATGCTACAGCGGCTGCTGCATTGAGTGCGTCCACAATCACGAAACTCGCCTCGTCACCGATCGCGAATCCCGGTAGCGTACGACCAATCGCCCTTGCAGAGTCCACCGTGATCATGTCAAGAGCGACACCCAGTTGTTCGTCGGTATAAAGACCGGAGCGGTAGCCGATCAGCATCGCGCGTTCAAGCAAATCACCATTGCCGTAAGGCCACCACGCATCGCGAATATTGTCATTGCCCGCGAAAACATGAACGCCTTCCGCGCGTAGTACATCGATCGGTGGGAAGGGATGATCTCCCGGCGCATTGGTTAGTATAGACACGCCCGCTTTGGCGAGGATCGTCGACACACGACGTGCCTCATCACGGCTCACATCGCCAAGTGCGTAAGCATGGCTAATGGTGACGAGGCCCGACATACCGGCTGCTGCCGCTCGCGCGGCAATACGCTCAATCTGCTTGATACCGCCTGCGCCGTGCTCATGCAAGTGGATGTCGATTTTCGCACCGTGGCGCTCGGCCGTGCCAAACACCACATCAAGATGCGCATCTGCGTCACCGTCAAACTCGGTAGGATCAAGCCCGCCCACCACTGTCGCGCCTTCACGCATGGCGGCATCGAGCAGATCCGCTGTACCGGGACTAGACACAATGCCAGCCTGCGGAAAAGCAACGAGTTCTACGTCGACCCGGCCCTTCCACATCTCGCAGGCAGCTACGACTGCATTCAGATTATCGAGTCCGATCACTGGGTCGATATCAACGTGACTGCGCATTGCTACCGTGCCAAAAGAGTGAGCCTGCGCGAGCAGTGCCTCAGCGCGTTCAACAACCGGCAATGCGCTGGATAGAAGGCGCTTTTCAACGTCAAGCCGCTCACGAAGGGAGCCTACCGGACGATGAGGAAACCAACCGTCGCCAACAAAGCTCTTATCGAGATGAATATGGCCCTCCACAAAAACGGGAAGGACAGTCAGTCCATCAAGATCGATTTTTTTGGCGTCGGTTGAGACAGTATCGATAGGAACGAAGCACCCATCGCGCGTGGCAAGATCACTTTTGTTGCCATCAGGGGTCAAAGCGTTGGCGTAAATGCATTCATTCATATCAGTGTGTTTCCAATTCTGGTTTTGGAGTCATACGACTAAGCTCTGCTCAGGAGGAACTGCTCGTGCCTCCGATAGAATCAGGACAGTGCCATTTTCCTCGAAGAGGTAAATCAACGATCCAATCGATAAAATGCCAAGTGGCTGCGACAGCTCGGCTGATCACTTTGCCATCCGTGACCAGCACGGCACCGAATGGACGCCCTCCATTGGCAACATTCTTGTGGGCAAGATTGATCGCCTCGTCCAGATACGCCTTGTCATTCATTTCGCACCCGCCTGTTCTAGCAAACTAGCGATGTCAGCATATCCGCGTTGTCGCGCATGTTGCAGCGGCGTGATCCCTTCCCTATCAGCCAGGTTCACGTCCGCGTTGGCGTCGACCAGCAGCCCCACAATCTCTCCGTATCGCGGTCCGCCATCGCCGAGGATGATAGCCTCCAGCAACGCCGTCCAGCCGAGGTTGTTGACATGATCAATATCCGTGCCGGCCTCTATTAGGGTTCGAACAGTCTCCACATGCCCCCGTTCCGCCGCAGGAATCAGCGCCGTACCGCCATAGCGGTTGACGCTCGCCAAATCAGCGCCATGGGATAGCGTCATCTGCAGTATTTCCAGATGTCCGCGCGCGCCCGCATAGAGGTAGGGGCTATCTTCGATGTCGTCTTTAGCGTTCACATCAGCCCCGGCACTAATAAGTAGGCGAGCGGTCTCAACTCGGTTCGCATGGGTTGCAGCGAGTAATGCTGTCCGCCCACGACTATCCCTCGCGTCGAGCTGTATATCGCTGGCGATCATTTCTCGAACACCAGCGATATCATCGTTTTCAGCAGCGGAGATCAGCAAAGGATTAGCCTGAGCGACAGGGACTCCGCCAAAAGCAACGGAATCGATCATGGTTATACATCCTACGAGGAGTGTGAAGGCGAAAGTGGCCTGTAAGCGGCTGCGCATAAAAGTCCCTTCTTGCTGATAAAAATCATAGACAAAAATATAGTGGACAAAAAAGTCATTTGGAAATTAAATATCTGAATGAAAACCAGTGATAAATCGAATAAGCCGTTCAACTCCGACCTGTTGCGCAGTTTCGTGGCGGTGGTCGACACGCGCAGCTTTACAGCCGCAGCACGGCAATTGAACTCGACTCAATCAACGGTCAGCCAGAAGATAATGAGGCTGGAAGAGGTGGCAGGCGGGCTTTTGATTGATCGCGGACGCAATAGCATCACACCCACCGAGGCGGGCGAGCGACTGCTGGGTTATGCACGTCGTATCCTGGCACTGAACGCGGAAGCTGCCGCCGTCGTGTCTGGAGTAGCGCGTCATATCACCCTTCGGCTCGGTCTGCCCGAGGATTTCGCTTCGGGCCGGGTGACACAAGTACTTGCGGCGCTTGTCCGGCAGCATCCGAACTTGAAGCTGGAAGTTACCAGTGGTCTGAGCCGCAATCTATACGGTGCCTATAATCGAGGGGAGCTGGATCTAGTTCTGGTCAAACAGCACCGCGGCGAGGCCCGCGGAGTAATGCATTGGCCCGAGCCGCTGTCCTGGTATCAAAGCAAAAATCATGCGCTGGCCGATTGCGACCCGCTGCCGCTTGTTGCCTTTCCTTCGGATGGATTGTATCGCGCCCAAATGATTACTGCCCTCGATAACGTCAGGCGCGGATGGCATCTTGTTTACACGAGTTCCAGCCTCGCCGGCCTGCTGAGCGCGGTCAATGCCGGTCTCGGGATTAGTCTTCTTCCAAGGCGCGTGGTCAACTCGGGCATGCAAGAAGTTCCGACCTTGCCTGCGGTTGACGCCATGGAAATCGCAATCCACCAAGCGGACCAGGACAGTCCTTTCGTATCCGAGATCATTCAGATACTTGCGGATGAGGTTGAGCGATAGACCACTTAGGGATGATGGTGCCATCGGTCGTCGACAATATAGAAGACTCATTCATCTGAACTGACCCCAAAAAACCTGGACAGTAAAACACTAAGCGGACAAGGCCTGAGTTCGGTACTGCACCGGGCTCAGGCCTCTTAGTTTGGACTTGATGCGCTCGTGGTTATAATAATGGATGTAGTGTCGGATGCCCGCCTGTAATTGCTCAATCGTGTCAAAGCGGTTCAGGTAAAAATATTCTGACTTCAGCGTTCCAAAGAAGCTCTCCATCGCGGCATTATCTAGACAATTCCCCTTGCGTGACATGCTCTGGGTCACGCCCTGCTCGCCCAGCTGTCGCGGGGCCTCGCGGCTGTACTCGCTCGCGCAGGTAGTCACGGATGCGCTTGGCCTCAACATGACCCAACTTCTTCAGCTGCTTGTGGGCGGCCCCCGTCAGCTCAATTTTCCAGCCCAAGATCACGCTCCACGTCATCCAGGGAGTGCGTGGTTTCCTCGCCACGACGCAGACGCTCCAGGGTCTGCTCGGCGAGGTAAACGTCCTCAAGGTCATCGAGGTGCTTGAGAATAGCTTCACGGGCGTAATAGGTCTTGGTGCGGCCGGAGGCCTTGGCCAAGGCCTCCAGGCGCGCTTCGATGTCGCTGGGCAGTCGTATTGCCAACATGATGGTCTCTCCTGGAGATTTGATATACACGTATAGTATGCGCCGCGATCAGCGTTTCAATCAGCATCAAGACCCATCATTTTCAGTGATTTCTGTCTTATCTTGAGTTTGGTTCATCCCCACGCCAGTGAGGAACGTATCTCCATGAGCCATTAGGACGTTCAGGACTTGAGTTCATCCCCGCGCCTGCGGGGAACGGTTGACGGATGACGTTGTTGAGCTGTTCCTGAGCGGTTCATCCCCGCGCCTGCGGGGAACGGAGTATTGCCATCTAGCTCAGGCGGCAGCGTGCCGGTTCATCCCCGCGCCTGCGGGGAACGGAAGCACAACTATGACGGACGTATGGCTGATGCCGGTTCATCCCCGCGCCTGCGGGGAACGGCGTCTGGCTCGGCACATTGAAAGATGCCTAAACGGTTCATCCCCGCGCCTGCGGGGAACGGAAGCCGTTGCCACTAAAGCCTCTACCATCATGCGGTTCATCCCCGCGCCTGCGGGGAACGGGTTAAGTGCCAGACGTTAATCGGCTCCATGGGCGGTTCATCCCCGCGCCTGCGGGGAACGGTTGATTAGGCGCTGCCAAGACTGATTCATGTGCGGTTCATCCCCGCGCCTGCGGGGAACGGGTTAAGTGCCAGACGTTAATCGGCTCCATGGGCGGTTCATCCCCGCGCCTGCGGGGAACGGTCCTGCAGATAGCTGCTCAGACCGCCGTGCTCCGGTTCATCCCCGCGCCTGCGGGGAACGGCAGCGTCGTGTCTGATTTTACTCATTGAATGGCGGTTCATCCCCGCGCCTGCGGGGAACGGGCGTGTACAACGTCGGCTTGCGCTGGAAAAGGCGGTTCATCCCCGCGCCTGCGGGGAACGGCATTTGGCCTCCCATGGTAGCGTCAGCCAATTCGGTTCATCCCCGCGCCTACGGGGAACGGCTGCACAGCGAGATGTGCCAAACCTTGGCAGGCGGTTCATCCCCGCGCCTGCGGGGAACGGGTAAACAACAGTGCGGCGCATGAACGAAAGAGCGGTTCATCCCCGCGCCTGCGGGGAACGGCAGCATTTCGCGCCAGAACACGTCTTCGGTGACGGTTCATCCCCGCGCCTGCGGGGAACGGTGATCGAGATCATGAGAGAGCAGGCCCGTACACGGTTCATCCCCGCGCCTGCGGGGAACGGTCTAAATGTCTCTTCTACTATTGGCTCAGTCACGGTTCATCCCCGCGCCTGCGGGGAACGGAAGAGGAAGGCGACTATATCAAAGGCTTTTGCCGGTTCATCCCCGCGCCTGCGGGGAACGGTAAAAGGAGCGATTTATGGCGCTGGATGGCAACGGTTCATCCCCGCGCCTGCGGGGAACGGGCCATAGCTGACCCGAGCGCGGGGCGGTTCATGCGGTTCATCCCCGCGCCTGCGGGGAA
Source organism: Halomonas sp. AOP22-C1-8 (assembly GCF_052378905.1). Classification (NCBI taxonomy): domain Bacteria; kingdom Pseudomonadati; phylum Pseudomonadota; class Gammaproteobacteria; order Oceanospirillales; family Halomonadaceae; genus Halomonas; species Halomonas sp. AOP22-C1-8. The sequence continues at coordinate 101,610 of NZ_JBQSYD010000001.1, forward strand.
CGGCCTCATGCTCTTCAAGGGTCGCGTTAGTTTCACGGTTCATCCCCGCGCCTGCGGGGAACGGCCTTGAGAGAGCCAATGGATTTTTCAGACAGACGGTTCATCCCCGCGCCTGCGGGGAACGGGTCCCACTCCATTGAGCCCGCCGTGGTAACCACGGTTCATCCCCGCGCCTGCGGGGAACGGTTCAACTCTACCGCCTGCACGATCAGCAGCTACGGTTCATCCCCGCGCCTGCGGGGAACGGGATAGGAACAACTATCTCGCTGCTCGCATCGCCGGTTCATCCCCGCGCCTGCGGGGAACGGTCAGCGCTTTCTCACGGGCATCAAGCGACGCACGGTTCATCCCCGCGCCTGCGGGGAACGGGTGTAGGCTTCAAACTCAGGCAGCAACTCACGCGGTTCATCCCCGCGCCTGCGGGGAACGGTTTTGATGCGTGACGACTCGCGCTTTTTCGGCCGGTTCATCCCCGCGCCTGCGGGGAACGGGCACGATACGATCACGAAAACTGGACGCCCAGACGGTTCATCCCCGCGCCTGCGGGGAACGGTTGCTCGTTGACCTTGGCGCGGACTAGGTTGCCGGTTCATCCCCGCGCCTGCGGGGAACGGCCTGGGGCGGGGTAGCTGGTTGTAAGCATTATCGGTTCATCCCCGAGCCTGCGGGGAACGGTTCCTCGCTGCATCCGCTATCGCGGATAACCCCGGTTCATCCCCGCGCCTGCGGGGAACGGCAGAACTAGTTAGTCGCCCTATCAATTTTTAGCGGTTCATCCCCGCGCCTGCGGGGAACGGGTGCCGCATCAAATCGACCTGCAAACCGCCCGCGGTTCATCCCCGCGCCTGCGGGGAACGGCGTCTACAGCGGCTGTTTGACGTAATCCCGTACGGTTCATCCCCGCGCCTGCGGGGAACGGGAGCCATACAGGCCGCAGAAGCACCGATATGGCGGTTCATCCCCGCGCCTGCGGGGAACGGTTTAAATGGCCGGCAATGATTTGCTGATAACGCGGTTCATCCCCGCGCCTGCGGGGAACGGTCTAATTGTAGTCAATTGTTTTCAAAAAGAAAAATCGCCAGCAGAAAATACACCGGTGATTTTGATCATTTTTTGAACAGCTCTATATTATTAAAGAGCATTAAAAACAGTCACTTATCCTTAGGCGGCAAAAAACGCACCAAGCGTAGTCCGTCATGGTCGATGGGGACGCGGCGGTTATCGCCGAAGGTCTGAAACTCGAAACCGGATTCGTGATTGCTGGCCCAGGCCATGGCGACGTTGCCGCCCTCCTCGGCCAATACCTCGATCTGCTCCCAGATCATTTCGCGGATACGCTTACTGACATCCCCTACATAGACACCGGCGCGAATCTCCAGCAGCCAGACGGCGAGCCGCCCACGCAAGCGGGGTGGCACGGCTTCGGTGACGACGACGAGCATGGCCATGTTAATGACTCCTGTGGCCGCTATCGCCTATCGATGCCGGCTCGGGGATGGCCGGCGGCACGGCATCGGCCGGGGGTGGTGGCGGTTCGATCTCGCCTGCCGCCAGCACCTCTTCGATCATGGGAATGATGCGCTGGAGCAGCCGGGTCTGCTTGAAGGCATCGCGGCAGGCAATGCGCACCTCGCGTTCCGGCATCGGCGGGCTCTTGGCGGCGACACGGAAGGCGGCCGGGACCACGGTCTCGAATTTGACGATATCGGCGATGTCGTAGACGAAGCTCAATGGCTTGCCGGTATGCAGAAAGCCAATAGCCGGGGCATAGCCCGCGGCCAGAATCGCTGCTTCGGTAATGCCGTAGAGGCAGGCGGTGGCGGCCGAGAGGCACTGGTTGGCCACGTCCGAGGCGTCCCACTGCTTCGGATCGTAGCGCCGCCCCTGCCATTTCAGGCCATACTGCTTGGCAAGCATCTGGTAGGTCTTGCGTACTCGCGCGCCTTCAATGCCACGTAGCTGTTCGACACTACGCCGGGAAGGCGGCTCCTCGCCAAAGCGCAGCTCGAACATCTTGCGTACCACCTTGAGCCGCAGGCTTTCATCCAGCGCCAGCTGGGCCTGATAAAGCAGCTTGTCAGAGCGGGCGCCACCTGGCTGCCCGGCGCTGTAAAGGCGCACGCCTGCATCGCCCGCCCAGATCAACAGTGTACCCACTACCGACGCCAGCTTGATCGCCGCGTGAGAAACCCGAGTTCCAGGTTCCAACAGCAGGCAGGCCACCGAGCCCACGGGAATATGCATGCGCTCGCCGTTGACCTCGTCGATGACGACGAACGCGCCGTCGCGCACGTCGATCTGGCCCATGCCGACGAAGATCATCGACATGCGATCCTTGAGAGGAATGGGTTTGAGGGGAATGAAGCTCATGAGTCACTCCGGTACGCGACGTAGCAGCAGCATTCCGCAGCCAAATGCCCTAGCGCGGCCGATGCCTTGCTGCAGAGCGTGACCGAGACGCTCGGGATCGACCACCTCCAACAGGCCTTCGTAATCCACGCTAGAGTAGCGGATAGGTTGCCCGCCCTCTTTCTTGCTCAGCGCGTGCTGGCGATAAGCACCTACTTCTGGCTTGACCGGCAGCGTGAAACCGAAGCTTTCAGCACGGCTTTTGAGCCACTGGCGCGCCGCAGCGTCCATCGCCTCGACGCAGGCCTGGCTCGTGCGCTCCCCTTTGGGGAAGGGGTAGCGCGCATCCATCAACACATCGGCGCGGCGAGAGCGACGGCCCTCGCCCACCGGTTTTGCGATGGTAGGGTTAGCACGCAGACGAAAGGCCAGTCGTTCACCTGCAACGAGCTGAGGCGAGAACGCCTTGCACTGCACCTCAAACCCATCCATGGTTTCCGGAGCTTGGGTCGAATAGACATAAAAGCGCGGCAGCCCGGCACTCTTGCCATTGGCGTCTTCTTCCATTTCCTGACGAAAGATGAACGGCCGCCCGCCTGGGGGCACATCGGGAAACAGCCGCCAGAGCAATTGATGGGCGGTATAGGCGCCGCCTTCCAGCACGTCGAAAAGCTCGGCGCGGTTAAGACAGTTGAGATCCAGCCTGACACTTGAAAGATACATTAGCGCTCTCCTTTCAGCGTTTCGATGCGCCGGTTTTCCAGGCGAGGGCCGAACTGCCAGCGACACCGATTCAGCGGCTCGTCCCACACCTCGCTGGCCTCAGAAGCCTCTGCACTGCCGTCGAGCGCGGCGGCCTCGCCTTCCCACGCGTAAAGTATCTCGTCAGGCAGGCGCAGCAGGCGCGCATCCTTCTCCTCATTCCCCACCAGCGCCAGCCAAGTGCGCGCCGGGTCCAATGCGCTTTCAAAACAGTGATCCAGCGCCTGGCGCCAGTGGCTGGCCTCGACCACGGTCGGCACCAGTGGCGCGGCTAGAGGACACGCCTTGCGGCCGAGATAGAGCGGAAAGCGGGGCTTTTCCAGCGCTGCCTTGAGTTCATCGAGCGACCAAGTGGCCTTAGCTGTGAGACGCACCGCTACGCTCCACAGTCCATCGCAGCGGTAATCTCTTGAGGAGAGAATGGTGTTGAGCGCCTCCTTGGCCACCGACAGTTCCTCGCGGCGCGAACGGTGGGCCACCTTTGATTGCGAAGACGGCATCTGCACGGTGTGATAGTCGCGCATTAAAAGCCCCGGCGAGCGCTGTTTGACCGCTACCTGAAGCCCTTCGCGCAGGCGGCGCTGACCGTCATCGTCGTCGCGCTTGATGCCGAGCGCCGCCCCGATCAGCCCCAGAATGGCGCTACGGCTTGGGTAGGTGGCCGTTGGCCGCGTCTCGCCAACGGCGGCCTCGCCCCAGCTCGCCATGGGCGCATAGAGGCGAAAAACCAGATGGTGTGGCATATCGCCTCCGCTTAGTCGTCGCCCTTGAGGAAGGTCAGCAGCTCTTGGAGGCTGCCTTTGACGACATTGCCTTCCAACTTGGTGCTGTCATATTCCGGCGTCGCCGAGAGGATAAAGCGACGATCGGCCCCCGCACCGTAAGCGTCATCGAACGCTTGGGCTTGGGTTTCCAGTTTTCTGATCGCTTCGACGCCCTGACCTTCGCTCATGACAGGCTGCAGAAACGATACCGACAGCGAACGCGGCTGCTGGTCGCCCTTTTCGGCCAAGACGTAGCTGGCGTGAGCGCGGGAGCCGAAACTGTTCTGCTTGCCCTTGGGCGAGATCTTCACGGCGGACTCGACCAGCGCGCCGATAGCGCGGTCGGCCAGTTCTGTATTGCCTTGGAGGTTCTCGACCAGCAGGTCCCGGTCGATACAGAGGTAGAGGTAGAACAGCCCGGCGGCGAACCCGGCCTCGCCGATATGTGCCGCACCGCGGTCTTCATCGCCTGAATTGAGATCATCGACGGCGGTAAAGTAGTCGTCCTCGACCTCAGCGGCGTGCACGGTAATGGCATGGGCGACCTGGCAGGCCGCTTCGACGTTGTAGCTCGGTGCTGCGGCAAGCATCCGCCCAAACAGCGCCACATCAACGGCGGTGGGGCGCCGGGCAAGCAGGCCCTTGAGTTCGTCGTCGGTTGGCTCGCGCTTCTCTGCGACCAGGGTATCGGCAAGCGCTTCCAGCGCAGCCACTTCTTCAGGCCCTACGTGGACCAACTGCTCGATTTCGTACTCGTGCTTTTCGCCCTTGTCGACCTTGCGCAGTTTGCCGAAGACGCCGGCGATCTTCTCCGCGCTGTTACCTGCCAGCTTTTCGTCGGCGCCAGCAGCTCGCATACGCTTGAAAACCTCTCCCCCCAAGCGCTTGGTGCGCGTGCCCTTGTGGCCATCCACCGCCGCTTCGAACAGGTCGGAAGTGCGCCAGTTACGCTTGAGGCTTTGCGAAGACACACGCAGCCGCCGGGCGCCGCCCATGAACGCCGTTTTGGGGCGGCCCAGGTCGTCGCGGTTGAGGTTGGAAGGCGGGTAGGAGGTCAACAAGTGAAGCTGGATAAAGTGGCTCATGATGGGTTCCCTGAATAAAAAATGTGCCGAATGCCGAAAAAGTGGTTGTTGATAAGTGACAGCTTCCGTTCAGTCGCCCGCGGCCGGTTTCAGTGCTCGCGCTTGGAAGTAGGCGTCGCTCATAACGAAGGCGAAACGCTGAGTGGCCTCAGCCCGGTACTGGCCGCGCTGTTCGCGCGCCCAGAGCGCGACCATATCGGCCAAGCGGACAACGCTGACACCGGCGTTATCCGCAAGTTTAAGCGCCCGGCGGAAGCGGCGAATCAGCTCTTCTGAGGTATGGCAATCAAGCAGCTGCTGAAAGCGCAGATCACTCATTCGCGGAGTATCCCCGGTATTGGGGCGCTTCTCGCCCAGGCGTTTGCCCAGCGGGGCATCGAACGTCTCGGCGCGCAACTCGCTTGCAACGGCAGCGATGGCGGCCCACGTCGTAATGCGCTGATCGCGCTTGCGGCTGTTGGCATCGCTCGGGGTGTCTTCCCATGCTTTGGTCTCGAGCGCCTGCCAGAGATGGCGAAACGCCTCGGTCAGCATGACCGTCTCGACGCTGTCGCAGCGGCGTAGCACGGCGCGCACGCCGCGTGGGAAAGGCCGCAGTTTGGTGTAGCGCTTGAGTTCCTGATCGTCCATCACCAGCCGTCGCCACCACAGGCGCAGCTCATAGGCTTCCTGTCTGTCGAGAGCATACAGATAGCGCTCTACCGTGGCACTCGCGTTGGCCTCGCCCTCTGTCGCTGGCGGCGACGTTTGTTGGTCTACTTCACTCATGCTGGGCTCTCCTCATTACGTTCCGCCATGGGCGCTTTTAGGTCAAAACCACCGTCGTTAGCAAACGCTTGGACTTTCTTGCCATTACCATTCAGGTACGCCCGCAGATAGCGCCGCGCGCTGGTGATGCGGTCGAGCTGCTGCATCTTCATACCTTCCAGCGGGCCGCTGATGGCTTGGGCGTCGAACAGCGCCATGGCTTCTTTTTTGAGCGACACATACCACTGGCGGTAGGTCTCGGGTGAGAGTTCGAGCGTGTCATCGCTCAGACCATCCCCCCGCAGCACCTCGCCCATCTCGCGCAGGGCAGTGAAAAAGGCCAGCTGCGTCGCCTCGAAAAACTGAGCATCGATCTGACTCATATCGCCCTTGGCATCTTCCGGACGCTTGAACCAGGCGCGCTTGAGCTGATTGCGCAGCGTCCAGCTGATATCCGAAGCCAAGTCGACGAAGCGCTTGGCCCAGCCGCGCAGCGTTTCCTGCTGCCCCTCGGGCACGCCCACCAGCGGCATCGCCACGCTGTACCAGCCGCGCGGCTTCATGTTGTCCATGTCATAGCCGAAGACCCAGAGCCGGGCACGCTTGAACAGCGCATCGAACGCTTCGCCGTCTTCTCGCGCTGCTTCCAGCAGCTCGTACTTTTTCAAGTGGTGGGTGACCACACGGGCCGGCAGTGCACCGCTGCCGACTTCATCTTCCAGCACCAGCCCCGGCCAGTGGCGGTAGCCAAGCCCGCCGGGCTGGCCTTTGCTGGAAAGCGGCAGTTCCCCGTCCTTTTTTGGGTTGAGGCGGCGGTAGGGGGTGAGCGGGTGGCGCCAAGGGCCGTCGTAGTTGGCGCCCTGCTTCTTGGCGCGCAGGCGGCGCACCGGGTGCTTTGCCTCGTGGCCGCAAAGGTCGCACTCACCCGGCGTTTCGTCGAATAGCAGTCGGTAGCGCCGGGGCATCGACCAGAAGGCGTGCAGCGGATGAACCTGCTCGGGCAACACCTCTGTGCCTTTCTTGTCGCTGACGCGGGTATCGGCCATCCAGAAGAACAGATCGGAATCATCGGCTTTGGGAGCGCGCCAGGCCTGCCCCGGCTGGCCCACGGCGTCGGCGGGCATGACGTTGGGCCAGAGTCGCGCCCACAGCGGCTTGCTCTCGTCTTCGGGCAGAATCAGCGTGGTCAGCGGCCCGCCGCCGCGCAGGCCCACGCGAATGCCGGCACCACCGGCGGGCGCGTTGATCTGCATGGTATAAAGCGCCAGCGCCGCGCACTCGGGGCAAGCAGTCTCTACTCGGCCGCGTTTAACGAAGAAATCGGTATTGTTCTTAATGCCGTTGGCGCCGGGGGAGTCGATCAAAAGGCCCGCAACCGGCGCTTCCTTGACGTCGTCCAGCGGGTCCAGATCCTGCATGAAGCGCGGACCGTCGCCATCCAGCTCGAAGGCGGAGGCAAAGGGGGCCAACAGATTGTCGAGCTCAGCCACGCTGGGCGGCGTCTGGTAACGATCCAGCCAAGCATCGGTATTTTTGGGCGTCATCGCCGTCTGCAGCAGCGCGATCAGAAATTGCCAAGCGGCGCCCTGAAAGTCGGCGCGGGGCAGAGCCAGGTCGAGCACATCCGGGTCGGCGAGGGCCGAGGGTGGGCGGTATTCGATTCGGCTATCGCGATACCGAAAGGGCAACCAGGGATCTGTGAGTAAATTCATCGGCACCTCACGTGCGTTATTTCGGCGTTAAGCGTTCTTGTTTAGTTACCTTGTATCACCTGTCTTTCAGTAAAATGGCAACGTCTATTTTTGTTCAAAACTCACGCCCCACTGCTCATCGTAATCACACTTATCGTCCTCTTCCGGCAGCCAAGGTTGAACGAAACGCAGCCCGCGGTGGTGGTGCTGCAGCGCTTCCCACTGTTGGGTATAGTGCCCCGGAAGTTGAGCCAGTTTCTTGACTTGGCTCTCCCTCAGCCGACATCGGCTCAGTCGATCGGCGTGGCGGTGATCTTCTACCCAGAGCACCAGTTCATCTCCACGACGCTTGAGCAACACGACCTCGACACTTTGCTCGTCGCTGAGCCGGGTGCCCGTCTCGCGCTCCTCCTGCCACGGGTCGAAATCGCCATCGAGGCGGTAGCCGTCTTCCAGATTCAGGGCGTTATGGGTAGCCATCGAGATCGCCTGCTTATCCATACCGGTGCGCTCGAAGTGCGCCAGATCAAACGCTTCGGGGAGGTCATCCGTCGAGGCAGCGTAAACGCCTTCGATCAAGGTACGCGCCTCACCCGGCATGGTGATGGCGCCCTGCTCGAGCAGCACGCGCTGGGTCAGCCAGATCAGCGAGGTGTCCTTGTAAACGGCTTGGGTGCCGCGATGCGCCTGGCTCAGCCAATCAGCGCCGGGGATATCGCTCCACGCGGGGGCGAGTACCTGCAGCACGGGCGCGGGGCGTTCGCCGCGCTGGTGGCGCTGCAGCCGCCCGGCGCGCTGTATCAAGAGGTCGATGGGCGCGATGTCGCTGACCATCTGGTCGGCATCACAGTCCAGGCTTTCCTGGAAGACTTGGGTGGTGACAATCACTTGTCCACTTCTCAAAGGCGGCGTGGAATCCTTGCCGAAGCGACGAATGACCTCGGACTCGATCCGCTGGCGGTCCACCATGGCAAAGCGGGCGTGGAAGAGCAGGCACCGCTCCGGATCGGGGTGGCGCTCGCGTAACGTTTGATAGGCGCGGATCGCATCATCGACGGTGTTGCGCACCCAGACGATGCACTCCCCCGCTTTCACGGCGGCCAGTACACGCTCGATAGCCTCGTCCTCACTTTCCAGCCACGCGATGTCCACACGGCGTGCGACTTCCGGGCGCGTCTTGACGGGCACTTCGTGGGTAGCGCTCTTTCCGCAGTGGGTCAGCAATGGGTAGTCATGTGCCTCAAGCGGGCTGGTTTCAACGCCCAGGCCGTGGCACCACGCGGCCGTCAGCGCCTCGCGCATGGCGCGGGGGAGCGTGGCCGTCAGCAGAATGGCGCTGCCTCCTTGGCGGGCGTGATGGGCCAGCAGTTGGTGCAGCAGGGTCTGCATGTAGTGATCGAAGGCGTGAACTTCATCGATAATTAGCACCTTGCGCGCCAAGCCCAGCAGGCGCAGCGATTGGTGACGAAACGGCAGTCCGCCCATCAGCGCCTGGTCGATGGTGCCCACACCCACATCGGCCAGCAACGCCTTCTTGTTCGAGTCTGCCAGCCAGCGGTTGCACTGGGTCGAGGCGCTGGCGTCTATCGCGTCATAGTCGTCGTGGTCGGGCTGTACGATGGTTTGCTCAAACGCTTCATTAAGCGCCCGCGCGCCGTGGGCTAGTACCAGCGAGGGCCTTGAGGCAGCGCTGTAGAAGCGGTGATGAAGATCCCCTAGGCGGGTGTACATGGCGTTGGAGGTTGCCATGGTAGGCAGCGCGAAATAGAGCCCTTCGCCGTGGCCATCGGCCAGCAGTCGCTGGGTCAGAATACAGGCGGCTTCAGTCTTGCCCGCGCCGGTCACGTCTTCGAGGATGAACAGCTGCGGCCCAGCTTGAAGCGGCAAGTCTTCCGCCTTCTGCTGCAGCGGGGTCGGCGTCACCTTGCCTGAAAACCACTGTGCCAGCCCGGCGTAGGGCACGGGCTCCGGCGGGCATGCAAAGCCGGTGGCGTCCAGCACCGTTTCGGCCTGCTTGCGCGCTCGCGGCCAGTAGTCGGCCAGCGCCATGGCCTGCTGGCAATAGGGAAAATAGTCCCGGTTCGAGCCCAGCCAGTCGCTGAGCGTCGCCCATCCGGCTACCGTCCAGCTTAGCGTTTTGAAACGCGCCAGCCACTCTTCATCCAGCAGTTTTTTGATCGGCCAGTCAGGTCCTATCAACGCGGCCCAGTCGGCGACGAAATCACCGGCGGCGGCCGCATCGGCAAGCTCGCCGTCGTCGACGAAGAAGTCCGCAAGAGCGAGCTGACCGGTCTCTACGGGGTAACCATGGTGGCCGAAGAATGGCGCCAGCAGGTGATCCATGGGCGCCAACAGCTTGCGTTTGGTCGCCGTGCTGTCTTCTGGCCAGCGCAATGCGCCGTCCTTGCGCCAGGTGTTCCAGCAGGCATCCCAGAGCAGCACGCCCAAACGGTCGTGACGCTGCTTGTAGGGTTTGCCTTGCGGTGGGGCCATACCATCGAGCGCGAGCTTCAGCACCTCCTGAAAGGCGCGGGAGAACTTGCCGAGGTCATGAAGCCCCAATAAAAACACCATTAGCCGCCGCAATGGCTCGGGCTCAATACCCAGCTGCGCCGCCAGCTGCTTCGTCAGCGGGCGCTCCGGCGCAAGCAGGTGCCAACCAACGGCCGCTACATCCAGGCTATGCCAAGCCAGCAAATGGCAAGCATCTTCTGACTGCCCCGGCAGGGCCTTGCCAGCATAACGGTGATAGGCCGGCAGACGTGAAGATCGAGTCGGCATGGTCAAAACATTCTCCCTTGATCTGGATGGCAGCCACGCTAGCTCAGTAAAATTAGCGAAATAACCAAAACCGACGATAGCGTGTCTGGAAGTTGAAAGGAAGGTCCCAAACGACTAATGGGTGAACGCGTTGCGTCACCATGAAAAAACCGCTCCTGGTCGAGAGCGGCTTTTAATACCGTGCGTAGTAACGTACTTGTCGATCTGGCGGATGACGTGGCCTGGCAGCGTCACATTCACCTTTTCGGTTTTACCCAGGTAGGGCGTGATATTAATCTCGATGATTCCCCAGCCGTTCTCTTTCTTCTACCATGACTTTGGCTAGTGAACAGGCCTCATACGCTATCTGCCCATGGTCGAAATCGATTGCAAGTTCATTGTCATTCGCCATTATCTAGTTCCCAAGCAAAAAAGCCCAACGGCACGATCCGTTGAGCTTTAGACTGGTGAATTAGTAACTTACTAATTCAAACAGCAGAGATTCTTTCAATATGATTTTGCTCTTTATGCTCGGCTTGCCATAGGTCGTAGTTGGTCTGCATGGTCATCCAGTGCTTAGCGTTACCAATACCGCCATGCTCAAGCCTAACCGCAAAATCAGGGGAAATGCTGGCATGCTCATGCAAAACGCGGGATACCGCTGTGCGGGACATACCTAGCTTCTTGGAAAAATCAGTGACATTCAGCCCCAGCGCGGGCACGATCCGGCGGCGTAACAAGCTGCCTGGGTGCGGCGGATTCATCATCGTCATCACGTTATCCTCATCATAATCGTCATCGTCATCGTCATGCACAATATTTTTAATCTGTATATTTAGAGGCTGTGCAATCGTGGCTACCGCTCAAGTGGCGAAACCATCCGGTGGCCCTTGATAACCGTATCGTGTCGGTTATCGAGGAGCGCCGCCGTCAATGGTAGTCTAAATAGTCAACAAGGTGTGCATCCTCCCCATCAAACGTAAATATCACTACCCAATTACCGTTTACATGCACTGAAAAAAAGCCCTTCTTATCACCTTTCAAGCCATGGAAATCAAAACCTGGTAAATCCATATCGTTTGGCTTGGTTGCGGCATCCAGTACTGCCAGTATGTCTCTTAAATCGTCTACATGGTTAGGCTGTACTCCTTGGGGCTCCCCCCGCTCATAAAGCCGTTTCAGGCCTTTGTGTTTGATTTTCTTTATCATCGCATCGCTTTGCCTCCCTTGCCGTCGAACCTGCATACACTGTAGCGCGTAACGCTACGCGATACAACAATGAATAGGCATTATGGGTACACCCCTTATACCCCTCCTTTTTATATATACGGTTCATCCCCACGCCTGTGGGGAACGGGCTTCATACTCAGCCAGCAGTAACAGCAGGCCCGGTTCATCCCCACGCCTGTGGAGAACGGCTCTTCAAGAGACCAGCCGCGAACCGCGCAAACGGTTCATCCCCACGCCTGTGGGGAACGGGTTCAAGCAGTGGTACTGTCATCGTCTTTACCCGGTTCATCCCCACGCCTGTGGGGAACGGCGTAAAACGGTGGGCGCTTTTATGGGTAGTGCCGGTTCATCCCCACGCCTGTGGGGAACGGAGAGCATGAGCCGTGGCCGGTGCAAATATCGCCGGTTCATCCCCACGCCTGTGGGGAACGGCGCCGGGCGAGCGGCGTGGGCGGCGCGGGGTGCGATTCATCCCCACGCCTGTGGGGAACGGGTTTTGACTGCCTGCTTCTCTTTTTGGAGTAGCGGTTCATCCCCACGCCTGTGGGGAACGGGCCCCACAACGCCCGCCGCTTTCGACTCGTGCACGGTTCATCCCCACGCCTGTGGGGAACGGCCACACTACCGCGATCAATTGAAGCTGCCTGACGGTTCATCCCCACGCCTGTGGGGAACGGCTTTCAGAAGCGGCCTTGGCCACCACCACCAGCGGTTCATCCCCACGCCTGTGGGGAACGGTTGTGCCACATGCGTTATCCGCACGCGCAATTCGGTTCATCCCCACGCCTGTGGGGAACGGGCCCACCGCAAAGGCCAACATCAGCCCCAACGCGGTTCATCCCCACGCCTGTGGGGAACGGATATCGACTGCACCGAATCTTTCAAAACCGTGCGGTTCATCCCCACGCCTGTGGGGAACGGTGTCTATCGAGAGGCGCAGGCCAACTTCCCAGCGGTTCATCCCCACGCCTGTGGGGAACGGCGCCTTCACGCGGCGAATCTCAACACCCAGTGCGGTTCATCCCCACGCCTGTGGGGAACGGCTATGCACTAGCGGCGAAGTGCCGGAAGACTACGGTTCATCCCCACGCCTGTGGGGAACGGTGGTTCCAGTAGTCGCGCAGCGGGTCAAAGGTCGGTTCATCCCCACGCCTGTGGGGAACGGTTCTGTACCTTTTCCCTTTTCCCTTTTAGTCTCGGTTCATCCCCACGCCTGTGGGGAACGGGCGGTATAAAGGGACGCAATATAACAAAGTCCCGGTTCATCCCCACGCCTGTGGGGAACGGGCTGGGGTAGGACTCAAGACAGCCTACAGGCACGGTTCATCCCCACGCCTGTGGGGAACGGTGAGATCATCGAGCGTTCCGTGCTCGGTCATCCGGTTCATCCCCACGCCTGTGGGGAACGGTTTTCATGGCCCGGTGGGGCGATGTTTAGCGCCGATTCATCCCCACGCCTGTGGGGAACGGTGCATGAATGGCTCGCAGGTCGTGGCCTGAAACGATTCATCCCCACGCCTGTGGGGAACGGCAGATCAAAGCCGGTCAGATGACCATGCAGGACGATTCATCCCCACGCCTGTGGGGAACGGCAGTATTTTGGTCGATGAGAACGGCATACCGCGATTCATCCCCACGCCTGTGGGGAACGGTCTTCACAATCCACGTCGCATTGCCGCATGGAGATTCATCCCCACGCCTGTGGGGAACGTCTAATTGTAGATGACTGTTCTGCAAGATAAAAATAGGCAGTAGAAAATCCATCAGCGATTTAGGTCAATTTTTGATCAGAAAGATATTCTTAAAGAACAGTAAAATCAGAACGTTGCAGGAATCTATAAAAATCGCACCAAGCCTCGGTCAAAGGTATAAGTATGCATCGTTTTTATGAAGAGCGACCTCTCTTATGGCATATACATTCGCCAACGGCGGGTTACTCGTGAAGGGCGCTCGTTAGTAGTGCGTATTGGATGATTCATTGGCTCAGCTACGTTCTCAAATATGCGCCCACCGCGAACGTAGCCGCCGCCGCCAGTTGCTGACCGGCTGCTAAGAGATATTGGTATCACCCGTGCCCAGGCACAAAAGGAGGGTCGTAAATCCTTTTGGAAGCACACATTATGAGAAGGAGAACGATATGAAAACCGCTGAATATTATCTGCTGGACGTATTTACCGATCAGCCTTTTTCGGGCAATCAGCTAGCCGTCTTTTTAAACACCGACGGGCTGACAACAGCCACCATGCAGGCAATCGCCAATGAGCTTAATCTTGCCGAAACGGTGTTCTTAAGTGCGCCTATTGAGCCAAACCACTACCCGATGCGGATCTTTACGCCCACCCAGGAACTACCGTTTGCCGGCCACCCAACCGTCGGCACCGCGCAGCTTCTAGCCGAGCTTGGCTTGGTAAACCGCACGCAAACGCTGGTGCTTCACCCGCCTGTAGGCGAGTTACCCATTCGCTACTCAGGTGAGAAAGCCGTGTTTACGGCCGCAAGGCCCGCCAGCATGACGCCAAGTACACTGGACCAGCAATCGGCAGCGGCACTGCTCGGCTTACAGCCCCATCAGGTCATCGGCACGCCGGTTATCTCATCCTGCGGGCTGGCTTTTCATCTTGTTGAGCTAAGCGCCCCCGCAGCCCTAAAAAACATACACATTTCAGCAACCATATGGGCAGAGGCCGTTGCCCCGAGCGGTGCGGAGCAAATATATCTTTACGCAACAGAAACGGCTGACCGCTCAAAAGCCACGCTTCGTAGTCGCATGTTCTCCAGGGAACATGGCCTTTGCGAAGACCCCGCAACCGGCAGTGCCGCAGCGGCATTAACCGGGTATTTGGCAACCCTGAACGAAACGACGCACTGGACCATTCATCAAGGCGTTGAAATGGGCCGCGCCAGCGTTATTGAAACCACCCTGCATAACGGCCTGGTTCAAGTAGGCGGCAGTGCTGTGCTGGTGGGCAAGGGGGAGCTTTACTTGAGAGATTAACAAGCGGCTTGAAAGCCAACTAATCGTGCGATTGATCCAGGCATCATCATCCTGCCCAGCCGCTTTTCGGCCAACGGGCCATAACAGCGTGCGGCATAAGTTTGACACATCAGTACCGCTCAGCGGCCAGCGTCGCGAGTAGCACAGCGGCCAGGACGGTGTGGCTTCAATAGCAGCACCAACGCCACGCAGCACAGCAGCGCTACGATGAGATCAAACGTTAGCGCAGTGATTTGTTGGCCGGCGACTATCCCTAGCAGGCCGATACCGACGACGGGCAGCGAGATCGCCACATACGCAACAACGAAAAAAGACGATACCGTTGCTGCCTTGTGCTGAGGGGAACTGGCCGCCGATATCGCACCCATGCCCGCCCGGAAGGTAATGCCCTGACCAATGCCCGCAACGATGGCGCCCAGTATGAATCCAAGCAGTTGCTCGTAAGCAATCCCCCACGCAATGATGAGCACACCGACAAGCAGCACAGCGCACCCAATCGGCAATCTTCCAGGCTCCGGCAGCCGCCCCTGACCCATTTGCCCAACGGTCGAGGCGATAAACGGCAGCCCTGCCACACATCCTATCAACGCATGATTGGTGTAGCCCATTTGCTGGCCCAGGAAGGCGGGGGTTGCCGCTGTATAAAAACCGAACACCATAAAACCAGCAAACGCTGCGATAGCCGCGGGTATAAAAACGCTGCGCACCTCGGGAGGGATTTTAGGTGTTTGAACGCGAAGTTTGATATTCGCTGGGCGCGTAACCGTTTCAGGCGCTCGCCAGATACACACCACCGCTACCAGCGCTAACGCGAAGTGAATAGCAAACGGCAACACCAACGGTGCCGCAAACAGTACGGCCAGCGCCCCCGCAAGTATCGGTCCGACACCTAACCCGACCATATTGGCGGCGGTAGCAACCAACGTGCTGGAGCGTCCCCAGGAACGGGGTGCCAGCTCCATGACAGCCACCGTGGCAGTACCCGTAAAGATACCCGCTGAAAGCCCCGAAAGTACGCGGCCGGTAAGCAACATGCCTACCCCATCGGCTTGCCAAAATACGATATCGCTTACCGCTGACAGGAAAAGCCCGGCAAGCAGCAGCGGCTTACGCCCTAGCTGATCAGACCATTGCCCGGTAATCAATAACGCTGAAATGACCCCCACCGCATACGCCGCAAAGATGACAGTAATCATCAGATCCGAAAAACCAAATTCATGCTGATAGATCGGATAAAGTGGCGTGGGCAGCGTGGTGCCCACCATGGTGATCATGAAAGCAAGCGCCGCCCCTAAAAATACGCCTGCGCGCCGCGTATCCGACGCTTGAGAAGAGCTCATAAATGTCCTTATCGAAAATAAAGAGATCCACCTTCTCAGAAGGCGAGTCGAGAATGGAAACTCACATAGCCAATGAACGTTAATGGATGCGTTTTATATCACCGCCAACTGCTCTTGGGCCAGTTTGGCAAAGTGCGTGCGTGAGGGCTTTAGCCCTTTCACCGAGGGCCACGCCAACCATGCATCGGGCACCATAAAGCCCGGCAGCGCCTCGCGCACCCAGCGGGCCAGGGCCTGATCTTCGCCGCTTTGCGCCTGCCAATCAATAAAGGCAACGGGGCGCTCACCCCACTCGGGGTGTGGCACAGCAACCACCAGCGCTTGGGCGACGCTAGGGTGATCCACCAACCGCTGTTCGATGCTTTCCGGCTGAATGTTCTCACCGCCGGAGATAAAGCCATTATCCAGCCGCCCTTCAACCACCAGTTCCCCCGCAGAATTAAAATACCCCTTGTCCCGGGTGGCAAACCAGCCCTCGTCATTTAGGGCTGGGTCCAGCGCACCGTTACTTAAATAGCCGCTAAACAGGGTATCGCCCCGCACCTGTATTTCATTATCGATGATCCGAACATCGCGCCCCGGAAGTGGCTTGCCAACGACACCTGGTGCCGAGGGAGTACCGGTACAGACCTGGCTTGCCATTTCAGATAGCCCATAACTAACTTTTGGCGTCAGCCCCAGCGAGGTCATGTGCTCAACCAAGGGAGCGGGGATCGCCGCTCCGCCCAGCAGCAGCTCGCGCAGCTGTGTCCTGGCGGGGTCAAAACCTGCTTGTAACAAGCGCCAGAGCTGAGTGGGTACCAGTGAAAGATGTGTAATAGGCTGTTGTTCCAGGCGTGCAGCCAGCGGCGCAGCGCCATCATCCAGAATGACCCGGCCACCTGCGAGAAATACGCGAAAGGGAATCGCGTAGCCGCCAATATGAAACAGCGGTAGCGACAACAGCCAGCCGCTTTGTTGATCAACCGGAATTAAGGTCGCCGAGCCTCTGGCCGAGGCCAAATGATTCCCCAGCCGGTGCAGTACCGCCTTAGGCATGCCGCTGGAACCCGAGGTAAAAATCGTGTTACAGCGCTGATCGGCATTCAGTTGCACCGCTTGTTCGGTCATTAACTCTTCGGAAAAATCGAGGGTGATTGGCACTGGAGCCGATGACGTTACCTGCGCGTCACCCTGCTCGCCTTCCGTATAACAAATGCGACTGGCCTGTAGGCGCTGGGCAAGCGCGTGCTGATGGGTATCTGGAAAGGCCGGGTTAAGCGGGCAGAAAACCACCCCGACACGCAGACAAGCCCAGGCCAATAATAACGAGGCCAATGCGCCTTTGGCCGGGGCCATTAATTTGTCCCCAGGCTGAAACCCCTTTTGCGCCAGCTGTCGCGCCAACGCGGCGATACGCCTATCAAGCATTCGATAAGTAAGCGTCACTGAGCCACTGTGTAGCGCAATATGCTGCGGAGTTTCGGTGGCCCAATAGTTAATGGGGCAAGGTTGCATCACGCGGCACGCTCCTGGTTATTCCTGCATATCTTGATAGAGGCACGTCAAGCGCCCAACAACGACATCGCCTGCCGTGGTGGTTACCCGTTCAGCCAGCCAGTTTCCGGTATCCAGCCCCGGTGGTTCTGTGGGCGCCCATTGACGGGCCAGCCGAGCCAGCAGGCCCAGGCCAAGATCAGACTCAAAACTTGAGGAAATAACCACCCGCAGATTATCTGCCCGTGCCCGCTGTACAAGTGCCTCGCAGGCGCTTAGCGCGCCTATCAACGTAGGCTTAATGACCAGGGCAGCAATATGAGGATGGGAATACCAGGGCGCGTTACGTGACAACGTTTCATCCAGCGCAATCTTCACACCCGCTGCATCGGCCACGGCAATGGTGTCAGCAAAGGTGGGGCAGGGCTCTTCCAGATAGTCGATCTGTTCACGCGGTAGCTGTCGACAAAACCGCGTGGCCTCTTCCCTTGTCCAGCCGCCGTTGGCATCCAGAATCAGTTGGGTAGCGGGCAGCTTTTCAGACAGCCTAGCGACCAGCGCTAGCTCGTCGCTCATTGCGTAACGCGCTACCTTGAGTTTGAGGCGCGAAGGTGGCGGCTGCCCGCCCTTGCGTATGTTGTCTAACGCGCTATCCAGCATCGCGATCAGCGATACGGGCTCGCCTTGTAATAGTGGGTAAGGCGCTAACGCGGCGGGACAATGTGGGGGCCAAACGTGCTGTGCACAGTCGAACCCGAACTGTACCGAGGGGAGCGTGGGCACTGCTTCTTCACCGCGCTTCAAGGCGGTTAGGCAGGCCCTGCTTTCGGTCTCGGCATCGGTTAAGGTTTCTACTGAAAAACCAGGCAGTGGCGCAATGTCACCCCACTGCCCGTTAATCGACACCAACAGTCCTTCACGCTGCGTGATCCGCTGGCCGTTAAACAGCAGCGACTGGCGCAGTGGCAGCGCGTAGCGGTAAAGCGCTAATGGCATTACGGGTTGCGCGGATAGCGAGAGAAATCCGGGGGCCGCTTCTCATTAAACGCGTTACGCCCCTCCTGGCCTTCATCGGTCATGTAATAGAGCATAGTGGCGTTACCCGCTAGTTCCTGCAGCCCGGCCTGGCCATCGCAGTCGGCATTCAGTGCCGCTTTCAAACAGCGTAGCGCCATTGGGCTGTGCTGCAGCATCTCCCGGCACCAGCGCACGCTCTCTTTTTCAAGCTCATCCAGCGGCACCACGTGGTTGACCAGGCCCATCTCCAGCGCTTGCGCAGCGCTGTACTGGCGGCACAAAAACCAGATTTCGCGGGCTTTTTTCTGACCCACAATGCGCGCCATATACGAGGCACCGTAGCCGCCGTCGAAAGAGCCTACTTTGGGTCCGGTCTGGCCAAAAACCGCGTTATCCGCCGCAATGGTCAGGTCACACATAAGATGCAACACATGCCCACCACCAATCGCGTAGCCTGCCACCATGGCGACAACCGGCTTGGGGCAGGTACGAATATCACGCTGAAAATCCAGCACGTTCAGGTGATGAGCACCCTGCTCATCCTGGTAGCCGCCATAGTCACCGCGAATGCGCTGATCACCGCCGGAGCAGAACGCTTTATCGCCTGCGCCGGTGAGCAAAATCGCGCCGACGCGACTATCGTGACGTGCGCGACCAAGCGCCTGAATCATTTCGCTAACCGTTAAGGGGCGAAAGGCGTTACGCACCTCTGGGCGGTTGATGGTAATGCGTGCAATGCCCTCTTTGGAGATATGATACCGAATATCCTGGTAGTCGCCGGAGTGGTCCTGCCACTCAACCGGTTGATAGAGTTCCGCTTCTGTAAGTCCGTGGATCATTCAAAGTTCCCTGATTCATTAGGTATTGGCGTCTTTCGGGCTTAGCGCAACATACCTGCCACGGCCAGCCCTAGTGCCAGAAGGCTTAACAGCGCCGCAGCGCCATACATCAGCTTTTTATTGGTGGTGTCGCGGCCCAAAATAAGGTCAAACATTCCGTGGCGCAGGCGATGGGCGGCATGAAAAAGCGGCAAACAGACCGCCGCGCCAACAAACAGAAAGCCTGGCACGCTGAATAGCAGTCGCGATGCCCGCTCATGGCTGAGCGCGTCGGCAGGTAGCCAGCCCAAGGGAAGCAGCACGGCAAAAAACAGGATGGCAGAGGGCAGTAACACGGCAAAACAGACGCCGCCTGCACTGAATAGTCCCCACCATAGCGACTCATCGTAGGCCTGGTGGTGGGGAAGCTGATTCGTGCGCTGACTGCCCGCGCCTGACGCATTCATGGTTGGTTTAGTCATACAGACGCCCTCCCAAACAGCCAGATGAACAACAGCAGTACGGCCAGAACGCCCGCCCACTGTCCCGCCACAATCGCCTTATCCGGTAGTTGGTAGTTACCGATGCGCAGCGGCATAACGCGAGGAAACAGCACAAAAAAGGTCACCGCGTGAAACAGGCTGGCGGCTAGCGCCAAAAGGTTGAGCAGCAAAACGATGGGAGATCCCATAAAGGCGATCCATCGTTGCCAGCTATCTGGGCCCTGGAGCAGCGCGACCATGCCCGCCAGTAGGCAGAGTAGGAAAAAAACCAGCGGTAACACCGTCGCTTCACGCAGCATATAGAGTTTAAAAAAGCGGAGTTTCAGCCACCAGTTACGTTTTAACGGCACAAAGCGTTGCGATGTCGACTTATCCATACCCTTTCTCCTAGCCCTTAAACAGCGCAATTAGCGTGTGCTTAGCGGACGCCACTTTGCTCTGATTGATAGCCGCCGCTGGGTCAACGTGTTTGGGACACACCTTTGAGCAAAAGCCCACAAAGGTGCAACTCCACACGCCTTCATGGCGGTTCAATTCGTCCATTCGCTGCGTGCTACCGTGGTCACGGCTATCCAGGTTATAGCGATGCCCCAGCGCAATGGCTCCTGGGCCAATAAACTCAGGATTAAGCCCAAACTGCGGGCAAGCGGAGTAACAAAGCCCACAGTTGATACAGTTAGCGAACTGCTTGTAACGGGCAAGCTGCCGGGGCGACTGGCGATAGGTTTCTGGCGCCTTCGGGTCAAAGGGCTTTACCGGGTTGTCGTCTATCAGGTAGGGCTTAACGGCGGCCAGGTGATCGAGGAATATCTCCATATCAACCACCAGGTCGCGCTGTATGGGGAAGTGCGCCAACGGTTCAATGCGGATCTCATCGTCGAAGTCGCGCAGGAAGGTCTTACAGCCAAGCTTGGGGACGCCATTCACCATAACGCCACAGGAGCCACAGATCGCCATGCGACACGACCAGCGGTAGCTCAGAGTGCTGTCGAGCTGCTCTTTGATGTGATTCAACGCATCCAACAATGAGGTGCTGTCGTCGACTGGCAGCTCATACTCCTGCCAATAGGGCTCGGTAGAATTGTCGGGTAAATAGCGTTTGACGCTGATGCGCCGGGTGGATACCTGCTGAGTACTCATGCCTTGCCTCCCTTGGACGCATCCCCATAGGTACGTTCTGCGGGCGCGGAAAAACGCACGTCTACCTCCTGCCATGCCAACCGAGCGTGTGCATCGCCTTGATAAAACACCTGGCTGTGCTTGAGGTAGTTAACGTCATCGCGCGTTTGCATACCGTCATCCAAGCGCTGGTGAGCGCCACGGGACTCACGCCGCTCCAGTGCACCAAGGCAAGATGCCTCGGCAATATCCAGCCCGTAGCCAAGCTCAATGCACTCAAGCAACTCTGTGTTGAATATTTTGCTGGTGTCGTTGACACGAATCTTCTGATAGCGCGCCCGCAGTTCACGAATCGTCTCCAACGACTGCCGCATACCCTCTTCGGTACGATAAATACCGCAGCCACTCTCCATGGCCTGCACCATGGCATGCTTAAGCGTAACCCACGTCTCGCCGCTGCCCTCACCATCACAAAGATGCGCTAGTTTTGCCTGCTGACGGGTAGCTTGGGTTTCCAGAAGGTGCATGTCTGCCCACTCGGTTTGCGCCGCGCGCTGGCTTGCCTGCTCCCCCGCTAAACGACCAAACACCAGTAGCTCAGTGAGCGAGTTGGAGCCTAAGCGATTAGCACCATGCAGCCCAACAGAGGCGCATTCACCCGCCGCATAAAGCCCGGCAACCGACGTTTCACAGTGAGGATTGGTTTCGATACCGCCCATGGTGTAGTGCACCGCCGGGCGGATAGGGATCGGCTCTTTGACCGGGTCAACGTTAATGTAGGATTTAGCCAGCTCGCAGATAAAGGGCAGGCGCTCAAGAAGGTAGGCTTCGCCCAAGTGGCGCAGGTCAAGATAGACCACATCGCTATCGCCAAAGGTGCCAGTGCGGCCCGCCTGCTGCTCCTGCCAAAAGGCCTGTGAGAGCTTATCGCGAGGGCCCAGCTCCATGTACTTGTTTTCCGGCTTGCCCAGTGGGGTTTCCGGGCCCAGCCCGTAATCCTGAAGGTAGCGGTAGCCATCCTTATTGAGCAAAATACCGCCTTCTCCACGACACGCTTCGGTAATTAAAATGCCGGAGCCGGGAAGGCCCGTGGGGTGATACTGAACAAACTCCATGTCCCTAAGCGCCACACCGTGGCGATAGGCCATTGCCATCCCGTCGCCAGTCACGATCCCTGCGTTGGTATTAAAGCGAAACAGGCGCCCGGCACCTCCTGTTGCCAATATCACGGCTTTGGCACGCAACAAAATAAGCTCGCCGGTGGCCACTTGAAGGGCAATGACGCCAATAACGGCCCCTTCGTGCACGGCAAGATCAAGGACGAAATACTCATCGAAGCGCTCAATTTGGGAATATTTGAGCGAGGTTTGAAACAGGGTATGCAGCATGTGAAAGCCGGTTTTATCGGCGGCAAACCAGGTACGTGCGGTTTTCATGCCGCCAAAACGGCGTACCTGCACATTACCATCCTCCTTGCGGCTCCAGGGGCAGCCCCAGCGCT
Organism: Halomonas sp. AOP22-C1-8; assembly: GCF_052378905.1. Classification (NCBI taxonomy): domain Bacteria; kingdom Pseudomonadati; phylum Pseudomonadota; class Gammaproteobacteria; order Oceanospirillales; family Halomonadaceae; genus Halomonas; species Halomonas sp. AOP22-C1-8. The sequence goes on from NZ_JBQSYD010000001.1 coordinate 123,767, forward strand.
CCATCTGCACCAGTTCCTGGTAGGCATGATGCACAAAATAGTCCACCACGCCTTGCTCAACCAGCCAGTCGCCGCCCGACACAGTGTCATCAAAATGCGCCTGATACGTATCCTCCTCGCTGGTTACCGCCGCCGCACCGCCCTCAGCGGCAACGGTATGCGAGCGCATAGGATAGACCTTGGAAATTAGGGCGATACTTTGAGAAATGCCCTGTGCCTTGGCGCTTTCTGCTGCGGCGATAGCGGCACGTAAGCCTGCGCCGCCTCCACCCACAATCACGATATCGAAATCTCGATGCTGCATGACATTCCCTTACTGTAGCCAAGTCAAAGGCGGTAGTGGCGACACGCTTCGATGCGGTGTCTTTTGGTTGAACTTATCACACTCCAGGTACGTGCTATCCCCTCATGCCAAGCTCTATTGACGCATATCAAGAAATGCATCTTTAAGACAGGCGATGCTTTAACAAGAGTAGTTAAGTTTAATTTCTCATTTATTAATTTTAATAAAGAATTCCAACTACAATTTTAACTATTAGTCGCTATCGCCATTCTCTGCAACGTATGCAACCGCAAGCAGATGAAAATCAACAGCGTTAGCAGTGAAGAGACTCGGCTGCTTTCGCAGCCAATAAGAGGGGGGCAGCTTGATATGAACAGTAGCGTGCAATCAGCATTTGATTGGAAGTTGTTAGCGCCGCTTGTAGTGGCCATTATCGTTGCGTTGATACCCACGCCTGAGGGGGTTGCTCCTCACGCCTGGTACTTCTTCGCTATTTTTCTGGGCTGTGTGGTGGGGCTGATTTTTGAACCCTTGCCAGGCGCGGTCATTGGGTTAATCGGCGTGATTCTGGTGGCGCTACTCTCCCGCTGGGTGCTGTTTTCACCCGAACAGCTAGCGACCGAAGGCTTTAATGCTGCCAACCAGGCCTTTTCATGGGCCGTTTCGGGCTTCACCAACTCGACAGTGTGGCTGATTTTTGGCGCGTTTATGTTCGCGCTGGGGTATGAAAAAACCGGGCTAGGCAGGCGCATATCACTTTGGCTGGTCAAGGCCATGGGCAAGCGCACATTAACGTTGGGCTACGCGGTAATGATCGCCGATGCGGTGCTGGCGCCTTTTACACCTTCCAACACGGCGCGTAGCGGGGGCACCATTTATCCGGTCATTCGCAATCTGCCGCCGCTTTACGACTCCCAGCCCAATGACCCCAGCATGAAGCGCATGGGCAGTTTTCTGATGTGGACAGCGATCACCTCGACCTGTGTGACCAGCTCGCTGTTTCTAACCGCGCTTGCCCCCAACCTGTTGGCCATTGCTCTGACAGAAAGCGCTACCGGTATTCATATTAACTGGGGGCAGTGGTTTATCGCCGTAGCGCCCGCTGGCATTCTGCTGCTGTTGCTGGTCCCACTGCTCTGTTACTGGCTCTGCGCGCCAGAAGTGAAAGCCGGTGAAGAAGTGTCCAACTGGGCGCGGGATGAGCTGAACAAACTGGGGGCGCTTACTCGCAACGAGATACTGCTGGTCGTCATGGTCGTCTCTGCGCTACTGCTGTGGATTTTTGCGGGCGATGTTGTGTCCGCCTCCTTGGTAGGCCTGGTGGTGATTTGCTGCATGCTGCTGACCGGTATCGTGAGCTGGAACGATATCCTCGACAATCGAGCTGCCTGGAATACCTTTGTATGGTTTGCAACGCTGGTGGCGCTGGCAGGCGGGCTAAGCCAGGTCGGATTCGTCAACTGGTTTGGTGGCGTGGTGGGTGAACAAATCAGCCACTTTAATCCCGTCATGGCGATGGTGGCGCTCACGGTGATTTTCTATCTTCTGCACTACCTGTTTGCCAGCGTCACGGCCCACGTTACCGCCCTGTTGCCGGTGATGCTGGCGGCGGCTTCCGGTATTGCAGGGCTGGATATGCAGATGTTTATCCTGCTGCTGCTCCCCACGCTGGGCTTTATGGGCATTATCACCCCCTACGGCACCGGCCCAAGCCCGGTTTACTATGGCAGCGGCTATCTGCCAAGCGCCCTTTATTGGCGGCTCGGGGCTATTTTTGGTCTGCTGTTCTTAGTGGCCTGGCTGGCTATCGGTTTGCCGTGGCTGCTGTTGATTAACTGACCCCAGGTGAGCGAGCCGTTTAGCCGAGGCGTTGATACCATCGGCTAATCGGTTCGGCGATGCTTTTTGCTTGCTCTGTATGCAGGTTGTGCCCGCCTTCCAGCGCGATAGGGTGCACGCGAGGGGCTATGTTAGCCAAGCGGGCGGCAAGTGTGTGAAATTTAGTATCCTGCCGACCTGAAAAGTAACCAATGGGAAGTGACGTTTCAGCCAGCCACGGCCACTGAGAGGACTGCCTGCCGAGCGACGTGCTTCGCAGCATTGTCGCCACGGACGGGCCATGATTGGCCAACCGCCGTTCAATCTGCCGCGCTCGCTGCGTATATGTAAGATCAGCAAAGACGGGTTGCCGATACCAGTCGGTAAGCACGCGTTCAAGAGGTTCCAGCGCAAAGCGTTGTGCCCAGCGTGCATCATGGGCCATACGCTCATCGCGCTCGCTTTCGGGCAAGCCTGGATGAGCGCTCTCCAGCCAAAGCGCCTCAAGCCCCGCAGGTTGGCGGCGGGCGTGATCAAGCGCCAAACGCCCTCCCAGCGAGTAGCCCAGCAAGCAGTAGCGGTGAATATCCTGCGCGGCCAACGTATCGGTTAGCCAGTGGTGAAAAGCGGAGAAAGAGTCGACCGCCACTTGGTCATTTTGGCCGTGGCCCGGTAAATCCAACGCCAGGCACGGCACATCTTTCAACGCAGCGATGACCTCCGCCCAATCGTGGCGATCACCTAACAAGCCGTGCAGCATAACCAGCGTTGGGCGTGGCTGGGCGTGCGCTTCATATTCAGCCTTCATGGTTATCGCGCCTACCTAGCGTTGCTGCCAGCGCCACAAGATCGTCTGCAACCTGCTGATGTGGCACGTTAAGCTCTATCAGTGTAACGCCTCCTTCCAAGGCACGGGCATAGGCCGCATCGAAGCTCTCCAGCGAGCCAGGTGCGGCATAGGCAAGCCCAAACATTTGCGCCGCGTACTCAAAACTCAAACCATGTGGCTGACGGAAATAACGCTCAAGTAGCGCACCTTCCTTGGGCACTGGCAGCATATGAAAGATGCTGCCGCCATCATTATTGAGGATAATCACCACCAGCGGCTGAACGGCCTGCTTCAGCAGCGCCAGGCTATTAAGGTCATGCAGCGCGCTGGTATCGCCCACGATCAGCGTGGTGGGCTGGTCGCTGGTAGCGCTGGCGCCGTAGGCCGTGGCGATCAGCCCATCGATACCGGAAGCTCCGCGGTTGGTGAATACCCGCAAAGGCGCTGTGCGGTACGCGCCCAGCATGTTCATCAGCCTTGCGGGCATACTGTTACCCACAAACAGCTGCCCGGTTGCCTGCTGCAACAACCGATGACAAATGCCCAGCTCTGAAAAGGTATTACAGCGTAGATTCACGATATCGCTGATGCGCTGTTGGCACTGGTTAAGCCGGTGCCAAGGGGTGCGCTCGGTCTCACGTTCAAGCGCGGCCACCACGGCCTCGGGCGGGCAAATGAAGCGGCGCTTAACGCTGTAATCAGGGTCGAGCCGCTGGGGGCGCGAGTCCACCAGCCAAACATCCTGCCAGGAATGACGAGCAATAAACTGCGTCAGGCGCTTGGAGATAAGACGCCCGCCAAATTGCAGCAACACATCGGCCCGCTCCAACTCCTCGACAAAATGAGGATCGTGCAGCGCCAGGTCAAAATAGATCACGTTTTGGCGGTCAAAACGTACCTGGCTTTGTAGATCCGCCAACAGTGGCCAGCCTAATCGACGGGATAACGTCACCACCTGCTGCGCCTGGTGCGGGTCATCTATACATCCCGCCACGATAACGCCTCTCTGACACGAAAAATCTGCCCACTCGGTAGAAAACACGGGCGCTTGCGTACTGGGTACCCACTGGCTCCACGGCACTGAAGAGGTCAGCCAGCTGCCAAGAGGCGCCAGATAATCCGTGGCATCCTCTCTCTGGTGGCCGGGGTAAAGAGGCTCGCGGTAGCGGCAGTTAAAATGCACAGGGCCTGGCGTACGCTGCTGTTGATCAATAGTTTGATCAACAGTGCTGAGTAGAAACGCGGCGCTCAGTTCAGGGCCAGGGGGCGGAAGGTCGTGATGCACCACGGTATGACGAGCAAAGATGTCGCGCTGGTCGATGGCCTGGTTACTGCCGTTATCCAGTAGTTCAATAGGGCGGTCGGCTGAGAGCACTACCAGCGGCACCCCCATTAGCTTGGCTTCTACGACGGCAGGATATAGATTGGCAACCGCCGTGCCCGAGGTGGTGATAACCGCTACCGGGCGGCCGCTTCTGCGCGCAAGACCCAGTGCCATAAAGGCCAGGCCACGCTCGTCAAAATGGCAGTGGCAGCGAAGCCCGGCATGCTCGCTGGCCGCCATGGTGAGCGGCGACGAGCGTGAGCCCGGCGCCAGCACAACGTCGCGCATGCCCAAGCGGTAAAGCTCCTCAAGCAGCAGTGCGGCCCACACATGGTTAAAGGTAGCGTGCTGAAGCGGAAAGCCGCGCGGCATGGCGTTCGCGGTCATTGGTATTACCCCATGTTGAGCAGCGACATAATGTCGGCAATTTTGTTGTCCAGCTCACGCCACTCTGCATCAGGCTGAGAGCCCGCGACAATGCCCGCACCGGCATAAAGGCGAATCTCATTAGCGCCGATATGAGCGCATCGGATCGCCACCGCAAGCTCCGTACTGGCCAGGCTCACCCGGCCAAATACACCCGCATACCAACCCCGCTGGTGATGTTCGTGCTGCCGGATAAACGCCAGCGCCGATGCACGAGGAACACCGCCTACCGCTGGAGTAGGCGGCAAACTGGCAAGCAGCGCCTGGTCCGTCACCGTGTGATGCAATTCGGCATGAATAAGGCGGCGGATATGCTGCACAGAGCGCAGCTTAAGAACATGGGCCTCCCCGGCTTGAACATCGCGAGACAAGGGCTCAAGCCGGGTAAGAATATCCTCATAAACGCACTGGTTCTCCAGGCTGTTTTTGGTATCTACCAACAGTGCCTCGGCAAGGTATTGGTCCTTTCGTGCATCAGCGCCACGATGGGTGGTACCCGCTAGCGCCTCGGTTACCAGCTGCGTACCTTCTCGCTGATAAAGGCGCTCCGGTGGGCAACCGATAAAGGCGGTCTCTGAATCCCACTGAATGCCCAGTTGAAAGCACGCCGCCGCCTCTGCCTGCCAGCAGCCCAGCAGCGCCCAGGGCGATGGCGTTTTCGATGCGTCATCCGCGATAACCAAACGCGTCTCTCGCGATAACACCACTTTGGGCGTATGGCACAGCTGATCAGCGTGGGTCACTTGGGACACCCACGCTGACCACGCCTGCTGGGCAGGGGCGTCATAACGTAAATAGGCATGCGGACGCAGAGGGGGCAGCGGTTGTTCTTGCTGGAGACTGGCTAAAAAGACGCGTGCTTCGGCTATTTCAAGGTCGCCACAACGGTCGTCAAAGCGCAAATTGAGCGTCAGTAGCGCCCCCTGTTGTGAGCGCTTAAGTTCAACACGCGGCAATATAAAACAGCAATTTTTGAAATTTTCCCAGCCGGGCGACGTAGCATCAAACGCCATGCCGCCGAAATAGTCCGGCTGCTCACCAGGCAAGGTTGCGAGTTTGGCAAGGTCGGCCTGTAGTGTCTCAAGCGAATCGGTGACGCTCACCATGCCTAGCGTCGCGTACTCCGGTGCGCCAGCGTCTCGCGCTTTCCAGTAGCCGCGCGGAAAAACCGTTTGCGCGTCCAACCATCCCATCAGGCTATCAACGCGGCAAGGCACGCTCAGGCGTATAACCCCCTGAAGGGACGGCACAGGCAATGCATCAAGCCGGTCCATAAGCTCAGCGACAGCGCTCTGGCTGTTCATATGCGCCAACCCGTAAGCGACGCTGCTGCCTGTTACCCAGCGCATGTGTTCAGACAATCAGTGGCCCCGCGTCTCAGATAAACCGAGTGCGGCGCGTAATGCCCAGCCTCTGTTTGATATAGGGTAAGACCCAACGGTCTCCCCCAAAATGGCCAGCGTTCGCGCCCGCTACCAGTAAGAAAAAGGTTAACGCAATCATCCACGGGTTGGTGGAGACCGTACCCGCCATTAGAAACGACATATTCATCACAATAGCGAAGAAGCCTGCAAAAGAGGTCAGCACCCCCACGATCAAGCCCAACCCCACGAGTATCTCCCCCAGCGGGATCACCACATTAAACATACCCGCATAGGGCAGCGCAAAATGCTCCAAAAAAGCAACGTAGTTGGGATACACCATGCTCCCTTCCCGCATCACAGGGTTCGCCACCGCGTTACTCAGGAACCCTTGCGCATCAAAACCGCCCGTCAGTTTGCCGATTCCCAAACTGAGCCAGGTAATCCCAAGATAAAGCCGGAAGGCTAGCCAAACAAGCGCTGCATATTTGCTTTGTCTAAATAAGTCGCCGATCATCGAATTAACTCCTGTTAAGAGGGATTAACAATAGTTTGCGATAAGACACCGCTGCTTCTTTTGACGCAGGTCTACTTTTTAGCACTTAATAATACATAGCTACGCACGCCCTTTTAGTCATTTAACGTCATCACGACCAGGACACCAAAGCAATGGATCAACCCGACAAGCACCGCCCGTTCCAGGTTTGGTTATTAGCGGCCCGGCCTCGTACGCTGCCTTTGGCATGTGCCTCTATCCTGCTTGGCTCAGGCCTTGCGGCGCACGCACAAGGGTTTAATCCGAGCGTGCTACTCCTTGCCCTGCTAACGGCGATTGCCCTGCAAGTGCTTTCAAACCTGGCCAATGATTACGGCGATGCGGCGACGGGGGCGGATGATCACCAGCGCATAGGCCCGGTTCGCGCTGTCTCTTCAGGTCTACTAAGCCCACGCGCCATGCGCGGTGGAATGGTGGTGATGGCGGTCGTTGCCGCCCTGTGTGGACTGTTGCTACTGCTGACGGCTTTTGGCAATCAGTGGGCGTCCATTCTCATCTTTATTCTTCTGGGTGCTGCCGCGCTGCTGGCCGCGGTCACGTATACCGTAGGGCTGGGTGGCACGCCGTATGGCTACCGGGGGCTGGGAGATATTGCGGTCTTTATCTTCTTCGGCTTGTTAGGGGTACTCGGCACGTACTACCTGCATGCACAACAACTGGACGGGCTTACACTACTGCCCGCGGCCGCTTGCGGGTTACTGGCAACCGCTGTATTGAACGTGAATAACGTGCGCGATATCGAAAGCGACACGCGCAACGGCAAGATCACCCTGGCGGTGCGCTTGGGCCGCGCTAACGCCATTACCTACCACTGGATATTGCTGGCAATGGCGCTACTGCTCACCGTGATTTATCTGGTCGCACTGCCCGCCCCCTGGCTTAGCTGGAGCTGCCTGCTGGTTGCCAAACCGTTAGCAGACGCTGCCAGAACGCTACACCACACTACCGACGGTGAAACGCTTACCGGCATGCTGAAAAAAACCGCGCTATCGACGCTGATTTACAGTGTACTGCTCTCACTCGGCCTAGCGCTCTATTAAAGAGGCCAAGCCGCTTGCCCCGTGCTTAAAGCACGACCTCATACCCTTCAAATTTGGGCGGCCCCAGGTAGATACCTTCCGGTGACTTGGCACCCGCGTGAGCCTTACGAAACGCCTCTGACTGGGTCCAGGCGCGGAAAGCCGCTTCCGACTCCCATACGCTGTGGGAAATAAACACGGTGTGCTCTTCCTGGCTTGCGCCCTGCAACATGTTGAACTGCTTGAAACCGGGCACGTCGCTCAAGTGCGAATCACGCTTACGCCACACCTCCAAAAAATCCTCTTCGCGGCCTGGGGCAATCTGAAAACGGTTCATTGCGATATACATGACAACTCTCCTGCTGGGTTGGTCCTGCCAAGTTAGTTACGCGGCGACAACTTGATGGTAACGTCACCATCAAGTAACGAACAGCTTAGGCTTGTGAAGAAAACTGCTTGCGCTGCTGATAGTGCCCACGCTCTATTATCTGCCAACACCAGCAGATGCCAACAAGCCTGAAGTTCTGGATTAACCTTCTCGTTGCCTGGTCGGCAGGTGGCAGCCAGCGGATTGGCTGTCGTCTGTTGATGCCCTAGCCCGCCCCCCCCAGCAAGCGAATGCTGTTGGCGGGGGCGGGCTATAGATGCATGCCTAACGCGGCGTATTAGCCAAGCGCTTCCAGCGACTGCTCGATGATGCTCAAGCCCTCTTCCAGCACCTCACTTGACACAGTCAACGGTACCAGAATACGGATGCTGTTGCCGTAGAAGCCGCAGGAAAGCAGAATCAGGCCATTCTTGCGCGCCTTGGCGCAGAGTGCGCCGGTCAAGTCGGTGTCGGGCTTTCCGTTACTATCCAAAAGCTCGAATGCCGCCATGGCGCCCAGCTGGCGGCCGTGCGCCACGGCGGGAAAGCGCTCTTCCCATACGCCAAAACGTTCAGCCAACAGGCGACCCATCTGCGCGCTGCGCTCAAGGATATTCTCTTCCTCGATCACTTCGATAACCGCCAGCGCCGCAGCACAGGAGAGCGGGTTGCCACTGTAGGTGCCGCCCAGTGAGTTGGGGCCCGAAGCATCCATGACCGCGGCCGACCCCACGACAGCAGACAGCGGCATGCCGTTGGCCAGGCTCTTGGCGGTCGTCAGAATATCCGCCTCGATGCCGCTATGTTCCAGCGCAAACAGCTTGCCAGTGCGCGCAAAGCCAGACTGCACTTCATCGGCAATCAACAGAATGCCGTGCTCGTCGCACAGCGCGCGCAGCGCCTGTAGGTACTCGGGTGAAGCAATATAGAAACCGCCTTCGCCCTGTACCGGCTCGATCACGATGGCCGCCGTGCGGTGCGGGGCGATATCGGTCTTGAACAGCGTGCGAATGCCATCGAGTGACGCCTCTTCACTGATGCCGTGCAGCGGATTCGGGAACGGGGCGCGGAATACGTCGCCCGGCATCGGGCCAAAGTCGTTCTTGTAGGGCAGCACCTTGCCGGTCATGGCCAGCGTCATCATGGTGCGGCCGTGGAAGGCACCATCGAAAGTGATGATGCCGGTGCGGCCAGTGGCGGCGCGGGCAATCTTCACGGCGTTTTCCAGCGCTTCGGCACCGGTGTTGACCAGCATGGCTTTACGCTCGGGGCCACGTACCGGGGTCAGTTCACACAACTTCTGACACAACTGCACATAAGGCGCGTAGGAGATGACCGCAGCGCTGGTGTGCATGACCTTGTGCAACTGCGCTTCAACCGCGGCAACGATTTTCGGATGGCGATGACCCAGGTTGAGCACGCCGATGCCGCCCGCGAAGTCTATCCAGCGGTTACCGTCGGCATCCCAAAGCTCGGCGTTTTCAGCACGCTCGGCAAAGGCCGTATTCGGGGTCGCTGCGCCGTTGGCCACATAGCGGTTTTTGAGTTCGTTCAGTTCGTGATTAGTCATGTTCATTCCCCTTATAAGCCGCCGACGCAGACGTATTTCAATTCAGTAAATTCATCGAGACCGTGATGGGAGCCTTCACGGCCAAGGCCAGACTCCTTCACGCCGCCAAACGGCGCCAGCTCGGTCGAGATCAAGCCTTCATTAACGCCAACCATACCGTACTCAAGCGCTTCCATGGTGCGCCAGATACGGCGATAGTCGGTGGCGTAAAAGTAGGCTGCCAAGCCGAACGGCGTATCGTTGGCCATCTGGATGGCCTCTTCATCGCGCGTAAACCGGAACACGGGCGCGACGGGGCCAAACGTTTCTTCATCGGCCACGGCCATGGCGGTCGTCACATCGGCAAGTACCGTAGGCGTAAAGAAGCGCTCGCCGGCTGCATGAGGCTCGCCGCCGCACATAAGGCGGGCGCCATTCTGCATGGCGTCGTCCACGTGGTGCTGCACTTTATCGACCGCGGCCTGATTGATCAGCGGACCAATCACGCTGCCGTCTGCCAGGCCATCGCCTACTTTCAACGCTTTCACGCGCTCGGTGAGCTTACTGATAAACGCATCGTAAATGCCGTCCTGGACCAGAAAACGGTTGGTGCACACGCAGGTTTGCCCGGCATTGCGGAACTTGGAAGCGATAGCACCGTCCACCGCAGCGTCCACGTCGGCATCGTCAAACACGATAAACGGCGCGTTGCCGCCCAGCTCCATGGCGGTCTTCTTCACGGTGCTGGCGCACTGGGCCAGCAGACGCTTGCCCACCGGCGTGGAGCCGGTAAACGACACCTTACGCACGCGTGGGTCGGTGGTCAGCACTTCGCCGACTTCTGCGGGTTTGGAGGCGGTCACCACGTTGATGGTGCCCGCGGGCAGGCCCGCTTCCAGCGCCAGATAAGCCGCCGCCAGTGCGGTTAAGGGCGTCGCTTCAGCGGGCTTAATCACCACGGTGCAGCCGGCGGCAAGAGCCGGGGCGCACTTGCGGGTAATCATTGCCAGCGGGAAGTTCCACGGCGTGATCGCAGCAACAACGCCGACCGGCTCACGCAGTACTAACAAGCGCTTGTCGGCGCCGTGGCTAGGCAGGGTTTCCCCGGCCATGCGCTTGGCTTCTTCAGCGAAAAACTCGATAAACGAGGCGCCGTAGGTGACTTCACCCTTGGCCTCTACCAGCGGCTTGCCCTGCTCAAGCGTCATCAAGCGGGCGAGATCATCGGCGTGCTCGATGATCAGTTCGAACCAGCGACGCAGCAGGGCTGAGCGCTGCTTGACCGGGGTGGCGCGCCAAGCGCTACCTGCTTCATAAGCAGCGGCGACCGCATCACGGGTATCTTCCGCGCCAAGCTCTGCCACACGGGCGATGGTTTCGCCGGTGGCAGGATTATCCACGGCAAAGGTCTCTGTGCCCTTGCGCCACTCGCCGCCTACTAGGGCGGGGACGGCTTCGTGCAACCACTGTTCGATAAAGCTCATGCAATGCTCCTGTGAATGTCGTAGGACGGCTTACAGATCCGCCATCATGTGTCGGTCGCTATAGGCGCGGCCATAGGTGAAGAGCGCATGGATATACAGCGCGATGCCCAGTACCGACCAGCCAGCGAAGATGCTCCACTCTGCACCACTCAACGCGGCCGGGCTGCCCGGCAGGTAGAGACAGGCCATGCCGAAGGACAGAATGATGGCCAGGGTGCCGCAAAGCTTGCCGTGACGGATACGGAACGGTCGCGGCATATCCGGCTCGCGAACGCGCAGCACCATAAAGGAGATGGCTACAAAGAGGTACGCGATCACGATGCCTAGACCTCCGGCGTTAACGATCCACACTAGCGCCGGGCGGCCGAAGAATGGCGCGATGCAGGAAAGAAAGCCCATCAGAAAGATAGCGTTGGTAGGCGTTTTATAGCGTGGATGCAGCTTGCCAAAGGGGGCCGGCAGCATGCCGGCTTTAGCCAGCGCATAGATGGCCCGCGAGCCGCCAATGTAGAACGCGTTCCAACTGGTAATGATGCCCGCGATACCGGCCATGACCATCAGATTGCTGGCCCAGGGAGCGTTAAATAGCGCGCCCATGGCGTCCGGTACACTTAAGGAGCTTGCGGCAAGCTCAGAACTGTCAAGCGCAAGGCTGGTCGCCAGAATGATCAGCGCATACCACACGACCGCCAGAATGACCGAGAGCATCAGCACCTTGCCGATGGCCTTATAAGGAAGATTGATCTCTTCTGCGGCCTGGGGAATCACGTCAAAACCCACAAACAGGAAGGGCACCATGACCAGCACCGCAATGATTCCAGCTACGGTGCCGTTATCGCCATGGGCAAAAAGCGGCAGCATGTTGATGGTTTCACCTTCAAACAAGGCACCAGTCACAAACATCACGCCCGCCAGGAGAATCATGCCGGTAACCACCTTCTGTACCAGCGAGGCGGTCGTAACGCCAAAGTAGTTGATCAGCATCATGGCGAGTGAGCCGCCTACACCTACGGCCACCCAGGTGGCTTTTACTTCCCAGCCGGCAATCGTCCACAGGTGCCCAACGGCGTAATTAGGCGCTAGGTGTTCGATAACCGAGGGCAGTGCGACGGCTTCCAACGCCACCACGCTTAAGTAGCCAAGAATGATCGCCCAGGTGCATAAAAAGGAGGGCAAATGGCCCAGGGCACGATAGCTGTAAACGTGCTCACCGCCCACTTTGGGCATGGCGGAGGCAAGTTCGGCGTAGGTCAGACCCACGAGTACAATGGCTAAACCGCCCACGATAAAGGCTAAAATAGCACCCAGGCTGCCAGCCGATTGAATTGCCGTGCCGGTAAGAACGATCCAGCCCCAGCCAATCATGGCGCCAAAGGCGAGTGCCAATACATCACCACGGGCGAGTACCCGGACGAGCTTATCCTGTTCAGAAGAGGGAGTGTTCATGGCAAGAGTCCTGCAGGTTATTGGATGTTGTCGTTGGCGCTCTATGGCGCAGTATCCTGATACCGTTTAAACGGTATCTAAACACGCTAGCAGGCTGGACGCAGAACGCGTATACACCACTTTTGTGTTTAACTAGACCACTTTTAGCTTGCACCAGATTGGTGCGCAATCGACTCGCGTTAATCGTTTGAAAGCCGGCACTATTAGGGCTTTTGAAGGCGGCAAAGGGGCTTTTAATGGAGCGTGAACAGGTCGTGCACCAACTTGTGCATCTTTATGCACTTCAACCTGAACGGCTGAGCAAGCAGGTGCGTATCGAACAGGCACTGCGCTATGCGATTACCCAGGAGTGGCCTTCGGGGATGCGCTTGCCGGCTCACCGCAAGTTAGCGGAAGGCTTGGGTGTCGCCCGTCAGACGCTGGCATTAGCGATCAATACGCTACTCAACGAAGCGTTGCTTAAAACGGCTCATGGCCAAGGCACCTGGACCCGAAAACCAACGACGAAACCTGCTGTACTTATTCATCAGGAACGCCCGCTTTCCCAACGTGCGCAGAAAGTGCTCCACAGCCCAGGCGCCAGCCTTATCCAAAGCGGGGCTTTTGTGCCCGGCATCCCGGATATCGCCCAGTTCCCCATGCGTAAGTGGCGCCAGCTGTATGCCAGTGTGACCGTGCCGCAAAACGCCTTGCTGCTCTCCTACTCGACCGGCGGCTACGGGCCGTTAAAGCGTGCGATACGCGATTTTTTGGAGCGCTGGCGCAATATTCGCTGCGACATTGATCAGATTATTATTACCGACGGAACGCACAACGGCATTGAACTGTGCGCCGTGGCCTTGGCGGATGTGGGAGATACCGTGATAATGGAATCGCCCTGCTACTGGGGAGCTCGCAACGTATTTACCGCTGCAGGGTTAAATATTGAAATGTTGCCGTGGCAGCCCGGCCAAGGCCATAGCCTGCCCGCAACGTCTGGCCCTGTGCAGCTTACTTATCTCACCGGCTCCCACCACTATCCGCTCAGTGTGCCTACCAGTGCCCACGACAAGCAGCGCCTATGTGATGCGTTAGCGCCTGCGTACATCATTGAAGATGATTACGAGTTCAGCCGCGACGACCATACCAATCTGCTGTTTGATCCACAGTCTGAGCGTCACTTTCTGGTTGGCTCTTTTTCCAAAATGATGTTCCCGGGACTACGGCTGGGCTATTTGGTGGTCCCCCGCCAGTTATCAGGGCCCATGAATCGCCTGCGCAGCGAGCTGTTTCGTGAGGGACGCATGCTGGATCAAGCCGTGCTTGCCCAATTTATTTTCGATGGTGACCTGGATGCTTGGTGCCGCCGTATTCAGCGCGATTATCTTGGCCGACAGCAGGTGGTGCACGACCAGCTACGCACGCTCCCCTTTGTACGGCGTATTTCGCCACCCAGCAGTGCAATTAGTCTGTGCATAGAGTTTGAGTCCTTTATCAACGACGTGCAGCTTGCTCAGGCGTTACTTAAGGAGCATTTAATTGTGCGCCCGCTAAGCCCTGTGTGTGCCAGGCATGATCTTCGTACGGGCCTGGTAATGGGCGTGGGTATGTTGTCAGGCGAAACGCTGGCACGGGAGGCTCAGCGGCTGCGCCGCTGTTTGGAAATCCTGTTACGCTAACGACCAATAACAATCTGATTTTAGTACGTATAAACTCTAGCCCTTAAACAGTATTAGTGTTGGCGGCTATCAATAACACGATTATCAATAGCCCTGTTATCAATGACGCTGTTATCCACAAGGAATTCTGCATGCTCCGCCCTGTTGATAATTTTAACGCTGCGCTTTCATCTTCACTGCTATCACTGCGCAACTGGGGAGGATTAGCGTGTGTGTTGTTGCTCTCTGGCTGTGCGACCTTTGCCCCCAACCCACCTCAAGACCAGAGTAATATTTGCGAAATTTTCCGCGAACAGCCCACCTGGTACGACTACGCACGCGATTCTCAGGAGAAGTGGGGAACGCCCATTGCGACGCAAATGGCGTTTATTCAGCAGGAGTCTTCCTTTAAAAGCCACATTCGTCCTGACCGCAAGTATTACCTGGGCTTTATCCCCGGCCCCCGCCCCTCTTCGGCAAAAGGTTATGCCCAAGCGCAGGACCCGGTATGGGGAGAGTACCGGGAGCAGGCAGGTAGCTTGTTTGCGCGGCGTACCAGCATGAAGCACGCCACCGACTTCATCGGCTGGTACAACCGCCGATCTCAGCAGCAAGCAGGCATTTCATTAACCAATCCTGAGCATCTCTATTACGCCTACCACGAAGGCGCAGGCGGGTATCGACGTGGCACGTACCGAAATAAGCCTCAGGTAATCAACGCAGCACGGCAAATCGTCACTCGCACAAACCGTTATCAATCCCAGCTCAATGCCTGTGAAGCCGAGTTTCAATGCCGCCGCTTTTATCAAGTCTGGCCCTTTTGCCGTAGCTAAGAAGTTTTACTATGTCCCTACTAATCGGTTCGTTCTTTGTTTTTGTAGTTTTTTTTACCTCGATGTTATCGGGTATCTTCGGCATGGCGGGCGGGCTGGTACTGATGTGGTTTCTGCTGCTCGCGTTCCCGGCGGCCAGTGCCATGGCCGTGCATGGGGCCATTCAACTGACCGCTAACGGGTCGCGGGCATGGTTATCGCGGCGGTTTATTGTCTGGCGAACGGTCGCGTTTATGACGCTAGGCGTAGTAAGCGCCGCCGGGCTACTGATGCTGCTCGGCTATAGTGCTAATGCCGCCACGGTGTCACTGTTAATTGGCTTGATGCCCATTCTGGTGTGGATGCCCAAACGTTGGTTCCATCTCAACGCCAACCGAACGAGCCACGCACTGCTTTGCGGCATGGCATCGGGTGGGTTAACCATTGCCGCTGGGGTGTCCGGACCACTGATCGATATCTTCTTTGTACGCTCTCGAATGGACCGTCGTGAAGTGGTGGCCACTAAAGCAATGATTCAGGTGGTCGCGCATAGTATTAAAATTCTCTTTTACCTGAGCGCTGCGTTGGCACTGGGCGCTGGGGATTGGGGCATGGTATTGCTGGCTGCGCCGTTGGCTATCCTGGGCACTCAAGTAGGGACACATGTGTTACATCGCCTTACCGATGCCAACTTCCGTACATGGACACGCTGGATTGTGACCGGTATTGGCATTTTCTATTTTGCCCAAGGGGTGTACTTGTTAAGCCTGTAAACGCGGTCGTTTCTAGGCGGGTACGATAAGGCACATACCATTTATTGACACCTTCATTAACTGGCGCTATCGTCTCGATAGATGAAAATGAGAAACACTCTCTTTCTCTTATCGACGACTTGTTGACGAAGTGCAGGCAAATGACATGACCAGTGAGCAGCGACAGCTTCGCCAAACCCTTGGGTTCTTACGAACCTCGTTCGAGGCGATTCAGCACTCAATTGCAGGACGGCTGGACGACCCGCTGCCCTGCTGGCTGGATACTGGAATGCTTTCGATGCTGGCCGGAGAACTTAACCGCTGCTGCAAAGAGGCCAAACCGCTGTTTGCCCCTCAAGTAGTTGAGCAAATTTTTCTCGCCGCTCAACAGTGCGAGCTACTGCTAAAACAGTGCCCTGGTGTACTCAATAGCGCTATCTGCCACCGGCAGTTAGCCGCGATTATGCTGCCGCTCAACAATGCCCTTCAGCTAATCGTCATACCTCCTAAACGGCGCTGGCCTTGGCAGCGAGATTGAGTTCATCGCGCTCAGGTACATCGTTACTTAGGCACGTCACTAGCCCGGTACGCTGTTAATCAACGGCGCCATCAATGAGTCATCCAACCCCCATCTTTATCAAGGTAGGGTTTTGTTTTATGCCTGGCGACCTCATAACAAACCACAAGGAAGAGTGGTTGGCGCTCACTAGTAAACTGGTCTATTGTATCATCACTTTAAAGCAGTGCACGTAACAGGAGTTAGCTGAATGGCATTTGAAGCACTTTTTACCCCGACTCAACTTGGTAGTCTGTCGATTCCTAACCGCGTCATCATGGCACCGCTCACACGCGCACGCACACCGGATAGCGTGCCAGGCAAACGGCAGCAAGCCTACTATGGGCAACGGGCTGGTTCAGGCCTGATTATTAGTGAAGCAACCAATATCTCTCCCACTGCCCGTGGTTACGTCTACACCCCAGGCATTTGGACCGATGAGCAGGAAGCGGGCTGGAAGGAGGTCGTCAATACGGTGCATGCCAAAGGCGGTCGAATTGCGCTGCAACTTTGGCACGTTGGGCGTGTTTCCCACGAGATGGTGCAACCCAATGGCGAACAGCCGGTCGCGCCCAGTGCGCTTAAAGGTGAAGGCGCCCAGTGTTTTGTTGAGTTTGAAGACGGTAGCGCAGGCCAGTACCCCACCAGCACACCGCGCGCGCTGGAAACCGACGAGATCCCCGGCATTGTGGATGACTACCGCCAGGCGGCGGTGCGTGCCAAGCGTGCGGGTTTCGACATGGTTGAAGTGCACGCGGCCAACGCCTATTTGTTGAACCAGTTCCTGGCCACCGGCACGAACCAGCGTACCGACCAATACGGTGGCTCGCTGGAAAACCGTGCGCGCTTCCCGCTGGAAGTGGTCGATGCCGTTGTTGACGTATTTGGCGCTGACCGGGTTGGCATTCGCATGACGCCGTTTATCGAGCTGTTTGGATTAACCGACGATGAGCCTGAAGCGATGGCGTTCTATATGGCGGATCAGCTTTCCAAGCGTGGCCTTGCCTATTTGCATCTTAACGAGCCCAACTGGGCCGGTGGCGACATTCAGTTCCCTGACGGTTTTCGCGAGCAGGTGCGTGAGCGCTTTAGCGGCAGCCTGATCTACTGCGGTAACTATAACGCCGAACGTGCCGAGGCCCTGCTCGGTTCAGGCAACGCTGAGGCCGCCGCCTTTGGCCGTCCGTATATCGCCAACCCCGACCTGGCAGAGCGCTTTTATCAGAACGCACCATTGAACGAGCCTGATCACGCCACCTTCTACGGTGGCGACGAGAAAGGCTATACCGATTACCCGTTTATGGATAACGGTTATGATCGTATTGGTTAATACGCCGACGTAAATGCGTGTTCATAACAGCAAAAAGCACCACTTGTGTGGTGCTTTTTGCATATATATTCATGTTAGAACGCTGTTACTATAAAAGCTCTGATTACCAGGTCACGTCTTTTAAACGCTATAACTGCCGCTGCTTTTTAAACTGGATTGAATGCCGATGGATAATAATAACACCACTGTATTACTACTTTCTGTGGCCTCATTGCTACTGGCTGGCATTGCTACCGCTATTTTTATCTACATTGTGGTGCCTTGGCATAAGCGTCGGCGCGCCCGCGCTATTGCACGCAAAATAGCGGCTAAAGCCGCCGCAACCCCGCCAACGCCTGAACCTGCCGTTGAGCCAGAAGCAGCGGCCAAGCCCGCCCAAACGTTTAAACAGCATTCGCTGTTTATTCTTTTTAATCAGCCGGGAGAGAGTACTGACCAGCGTTTGGCCGAGTGGCTGAAAAGCCATAATGCCCAGTACGATTCGCTCAAGCATGTGTTCTTGATTAGCGGCCAACAGCCTGCCAACCCCATCACCGTCACGAATGCTTTTTTGCCTGGTGAGCTGCCCGACTTGTACCGGGATGAGCAAGGCACGGAAGCGGTGCGGGGTATCAGCTTGATCGTTAAACCACCGCTGCACAAACGCCGCAATCAGCAGATGTACGTGTATGTGGAGCTGGCCAAAGAAGTAGGCAGCCTTTTAAACGCGGATGTATTGGATATCCACCACCAGCCGGTAACGGAAGCGACCTATGCCTCCATTATCGGCTGATGAGTTCACGCTCAATGCCTTAGCCGTTGATGATCGCGCGCTGTTTACACCACGCCCTGGCTACGCAGGTAATCGTCATAGCTGCCGCTGAAGTCGACAATGCCATCGGGCTGCATATCGATAATACGTGTGGCGAGCGACGACACGAACTCACGGTCGTGGCTGACAAACATCAGCGTACCGGGATAGTTTTCCAGCGCGAGGTTTAGCGCCTCAATGGATTCCATATCCAGGTGGTTGGTCGGCTCATCCATCAGCAGAACGTTAGGATTAGTCAGGGTTAACTTGCCAAACAGCATGCGCCCCTGTTCACCGCCGGAAATGACCTTGATGGACTTTCCAATATCGTCGCTTGAGAACAGCATGCGCCCCAGCGCACCGCGTACGACTTGCTCGCCCCCCTGGGTCCACTGTCCCATCCACTCGAAGAGCGTCATATCGACGGCAAAGTCATCGGCATGATCCTGGGCAAAGACGCCGACTTCGGCCGCATCAGTCCACTTCACTTCGCCTTTATCGGGGCGCAAATCGCCCGCCAAGGTTTTCAGCAGGGTCGTTTTGCCGATACCGTTGGGGCCGATGATCGCAATACGCTCACCCGCTTCGACGGACATGGAGAAGCGCTCAAACAGCGGCGCACCGTCATCGTAGCCTTTGGTGATCGCATCCACGTTGACCGCATTACGGTGAATCTTCTTGTTCTGGTCAAAGCGGATAAACGGACTTACCCGGCTGGAAGGCTTGATGTCTTCGAGCTTGATTTTATCGATCTGGCGCGCCCGCGAGGTGGCCTGCTTGGCTTTCGAGGCGTTCGCCGAAAAGCGGCTAACAAACTGCTGAAGCTCGGCAATTTGGGCTTTTTTCTTGGCGTTATCCGAATGTTGACGCTCACGCGCAGCGGTTGCTGCCGTCATGTAGTCGTCATAGTTACCCGGGAACAGAGTGATCTCACCATAATCCAGGTCCGCCATATGCGTACATACGCTGTTCAGGAAGTGGCGGTCGTGAGAGATGATAATCATGGTGCTGTTACGCGCCGTCAGAATATCTTCCAGCCACCGGATCGTGTTGATATCCAGGTGGTTGGTAGGCTCGTCGAGCAGCAGTACATCAGGGTCAGAAAACAGTGCCTGGGCAAGCAGCACGCGCAGCTTCCAACCGGGAGCCACTTCACTCATTGGGCCGGTATGCTGCTCAATGGGAATTCCCAGGCCCAGAAGCAGTTCACCGGCGCGGGATTCGGCAGTGTAGCCATCCAGCTCAGCGAAGCGCACTTCCAGGTCGGCCACGGCCATACCGTCTTCTTCGCTCATTTCCGGCAGGCTGTAGATGCGTTCGCGTTCCGCTGCAACCTTCCAAAGCTCGGTATTGCCCATGATCACAGTGTCGATGACCCGCTCATTCTCATAGGCGAACTGGTCCTGGCGCAGCTTGCCCAGCCGCGTGCTGTTATCCAGCATGACCTGGCCAGAGGTTGGTTCAAGCTCGCCACCCAGAATCTTCATAAAGGTCGACTTGCCGCAACCGTTAGCGCCAATCAGACCGTAGCGATTGCCGTTGTTGAATTTGACGGAGACGTTCTCGAACAGAGGCTTGGCCCCGAACTGCATGGTGATATTGGCGGTTGCGATCAAGATGGTGACCCTGGTTAGCGGAGTAATTGCGCGTACAAAGGCTCGCGATTCTACGCGCTCTTGGGCAACGTTACACCCTTCGCCTAACGCAGTGTGCTATCGGGCGCGGGCAGTTCCAGCAGAAAGCGTTGCCCATCAAGCGCTTGGCATAGCCGAGAGTGCAAAATATCGACAATACCGGAATGTTCACCGACCAGCCTTGTGGTCACAACATTAAGCGTAGGGTGACGCTGTTGAGCGTCCTGGCAAATCTCGGCAATATCACCCTCTTCCCCTGCATGCCTGCCCGGTGAGAGAAACAGCATCGCCAGAACGACCGGCCCATCGTGAAAATCAGGGTTATCCAGCAGATTTTGCAACAGCGGCTCGTTAAAGCGATACGCCTCACCTTCACGCCGTTCCATGGACGCTGCGGCCACGCAAGCAACCTCATCCGCTAACAGCACGCTCAACTGCCCGGCCAGCCGATTGCGCACGGCCGTAACTTCAGGAATAGGGCTGCCATGGTCGACAAGCGCAACCCGGGGGCGCGTATCGTTAAGATGCTCGCGTACGTTGTCAGCCAACAGCCTGGCCAGCCGCAGATCGTTATCCCCCCGTTCGTCCACCAACGGCTGAGCGACTCGCACACTCACGTGAGGAAAGCGCGCTTGTAGGGTCGCCATACGTTCGGGTAGATAGTCGGTCAAGGCCTTACTTGGCCCAAAAAAGAACGGCAAAACGATGATCTCGGTAGCCCCTTGCTCCGCGCTGCGCTCGGCGGCAGGCCCAAGGGTAAGTGCGGGAGTGCCCTCTAGTTCATCAGCCGGGATTTTATGGGAGTGGAGCAGTGACGCGGCGCACACCGTCTCGCCTGTTTGTTGGCTGAGCAAGGCCGCTATACGGCGTAAATTGCGGGTGGCGGCCGGGCGTAATGAGCCATTATCGACCAGAAAAATAGCGCGCATGAGTGCTCCAGGGGAGAGTGCCTGGTCATGTTACCATGGCATTTTAAACCACGTGACGGGGCCCATGTTGATCGATACTACTGCCATCAACCAGCAGCGCCACTGCTTCGATGCAGATGCGGAAATCTGGATTTTCGGGTACGGATCGCTGATCTGGAAAGCGGGTTTTCCCTTCCTGGAAAAACGCAGTGCTTATATTACCGGTTGGGAACGCCGCTTCTGGCAAGGTTCCCATGATCATCGTGGCACGCTGGAAGCGCCTGGTCGCGTAGTCACTCTCACGCCTGTCCCAGGGGCTATTTGCCACGGCATGGCCTACCGCATTACTCACGAGACGTTAGCGCCATTGGATCATCGCGAGAAAAATGGCTACTTGCGCGAGTTAACGCCCCTGTTTTTTACGGACAATTTTACGGACAGTGACTCAAGCACTAACGAGGGTGATCAAGCGCAAACGCAAGGGCTGGTGTATCTGGCAACCGACGATAATCCCGCCTTTCTGGGCCCAGCGCCGCTTGATGATATGGCCCGCCAGATTGCTCACGCGTCTGGCCCTAGCGGCCCCAACCGTGACTACCTGGTTAACCTGGCCCAGGCACTGCGGTATTTAAACGTCGATGATGCGCATATTTTCGCGCTGGAGCAGCAGTTAAACCGCCTTTAGTTGCACTATCAATCGTACGGACACTACCAATAGCGCGGATAGCGGCGATGGCGTGCCAGGTTATTAACCAAAATTGCGATCGCCAGCATCACCACACAGCCCATGCCGATGGGCAGCAGCGGGTACCACCAGCCCAGATTATGCACACTGGCACCGCCACCTACCGCAATAAGCGCCGCAGCAGCACCGGGCGGATGCACCGTATGGGTTAATTGCATAATCAGAATGGAAAGCGACACCGAAAGCGCCATGGAAAGAGGCGTTGCCCCCAAAAGCTGGTAACAGCCCACCCCAATACACGCTGACAGGACACTGCCAAACAGCACATGGCTGGGCTGCGCAAACGGACTTTCCGGTGCGGCATAGATCAGTACCGACGTTGCCCCAAACGAACCCACAATCAGCAACTGCTGGGAAAGCCATGCCGAGCTTAACCAGCAAATCACCGCCATACCGGTAAATGCGCCCAACCATGACCATACAGCATCCTGCCAACCTACCCGATTGCGCTGAATACGTTCGCCCCGCATTTTGCCAAGATACGTTTTCATCTCGCTCTCATTGCACTAAAGAAGTGCGAAATGATGGCAAATTGCACCAAATAGGCAAATGATAAATGGTCATAGCGTTATGAATACGTTTCAAAACATTAACGAGAGAAACGATTAACGCCATTAATACAGATACTTAGCAAGCTTACTTAAGCATCTTAATACTGAGACTGATTACATAATGAGCCAAGAAAGAATAAATAGCGCCAACAAAATCCGTACAATGGCGCCAAACAGTGACCCGCGCAGCAGCGCTCGCACACCACCCCACAATAGATAAAGCCCGATGATTAACACCAGAAGGCTAAAAAATGACGCGTTGATCCCCAGCGAACGACTGAGCCCATCGACAAACTCTTCAAGGGCACCGAAGAAGTTGGTAAAAATAGCCAATAGGAACTCAACCACTGTACGAATTACATCGCCGATGGTTTCCCCCACCCTGTCAAAAAAACCGTTTGCCTGCATGCAATATCCCCAAACGTAACCATCGTGTTGGTTGGCATTGTCAGCTAAAACCCTGCAACGGGCAAAATAATGCGCTCATTTACAAGGAGAGTATTGCTCCTAAAGGGGAAAGCTGCCCTGTTTCCATTTTATCCACTGTAGTCTCTGATAAGCTGCTAATTCATCATCCACTTTTTCTAACGGCTACTCTCAATGCTCAACCAGCGCGCTCTGAACTATCTTAATGAGGTAATTCGCAGAGGTTCGCTGCGCCGTGCAGCAGCTTACTTGGATGTCGATGCGTCGGCGCTTAGCCGGCAAATAAAGGCGTTGGAAGAGGAGCTGGGCGTCAAGCTGTGCGAGCGCCACGGCGGCGGCATGCGCACCACCCAAGCCGGACAACTATTGGTACACCATTTTCATACCCAGCGGGCTCAGGAAGAGGCTGTTTTATCACAGTTAATGGAACTGCAAGGGTTGACGCGCGGAGATGTACGTATCGCCGTAGGTGAGGGATTTATCGCTGACTTGATCGCCAAGCCTCTGGGTGACTTTATGTCGACGTTTAATGGCATTAATGTCGAGATCCGGATGGCCGGAGTCAATGAGGCAATATCACTGCTTAAGGATCGCGAAGTAGAACTTGCGCTACTCTACGCCCCCCCGGTTGACCCAGCACTCTATTGTCATGTGGAAACCTGTCAGCCGCTGGATCTAATTGTGCCTCCTGGCCATCCACTTTGCACGTTGCACCGCCCTATCAACTTGAACGATTTACTCCCTTGGCCGCTAGGCCTTATGGATAACCCTTTTGGGATGCGCCAAATGGTCAACATGGTGGCCCACCATGAGCGCGTTCACCTTGAGGCGCGCCTCCATACAAATTCGGTAGCCGTACTCAAGAACTTTGTACGCTCAGGCATTGGTGTCACCTTCATGCCCGAACTCACTATTATTGATGAGATTGAGCGTAACGAAATTACTAGTCTGCCCATGAAATATTCATTGATGAATGATGCGCGTGCACAGATTGTCAGCCTCCTAGGCCAAGAACTCACTGTTGCCGGGCATGCCTGCGTGAAACACCTTAATAAAGGCATGCGTTTTTTTTCCAGTAATGCGCCCCGCCTGTTGCATTAAAGACAACACTTTAAGTATTGAATAGTCAACACATCAATGCTTAGTCTTCTTACGTCAATCATAAAAACACTCTAGCAAGATACATCCTGATAACTGCCGTTTATATTATAAACAAGGAGATCTTAATGTTAACGTCTCACTTTATGCCCAAATTACTTACGGGCGCATGTATGCTTGGTTCTGTACTGCTGATCGGAAACGCGTGTGCCGCCACGAGCATTAACTTGAGCTATAACGGTGCTCCGGATCCTGAGAAAAATGCAGTTCACGTATTTGCCACCAACCTAAAAGAGCTTGTCGAAGAGAAAACCAACGACGCGATCAAACTGCAACTTTTCCCAAACAGCATGCTGGGCGGAGAAGAGGAACGCATGGAGCAGACAATGAATACGCCCATGCTCAATATCGCATCGTTTGCGGGCGTCTCCCCTCTGGCCGATGAGATATTTGTGAGCGCCATTCCGTTTCTGTTTGAAGATTTCGATGCGGCCCGTACATTTTTCGATGAAGGTGATTACTGGTTAGCCTTAAGCGACACTCTTCAAGACCGAGCGGGTATAGACATGCTCGCCGTTGTAGAAGAGGGCGGATTCCTGGCATTTACCAACAGCGAACGGCCAATCAGCCATCCGGATGATTTCAAAGGCCTACGCTTCAGAGCAATGGACCCAAGCCAAGTCGCCCTCTATGAGTCCTTTGGCGCATCGGGCACGCCCATCCCTTGGACAGAAACTTACATGGCGCTGCGCACTGGTGTTGCCAACGGCCAGATGAATCCGCCGATGTATATCGCGCTTGCTAGTCTCTATGAAGTGCAGGACTACCTGACGCTTGCCAATATTCAATACTCCGACCAATTCCTGGTGGGCAATAGCGCGATGATCGCTGGCTGGGACGATGAGTTACGCTCGGCGTTTATGGAAGCGGTGAACGAAGCCAACCAGAATGCCCGTGAAGCCAATGAGTCCCAGGTAGACTCGCGTATCGCCTACCTTGAGGAGCAGGGCATGGAGGTGATTCGCCCCTCAGAAGAGGATCTGGAAGCATTTCGTACCGTGGGTCAGCCCGCCTATCTGGCGTGGCTGGCGGAGCGTGGCATTGGTCAAAACTGGATAGATATGGCGCTTGAAGATGCCGACATGGGTGAGTTCAACGATTAACCAGCTGCTTGACGCGTAATTATCGGGGCCGATTAATGTCGGCCCTTCCCTTTCGTGTTGTCGGGAATATCATCATGTTGACCACGCTTCGCCACTATATACTGGCCATTAGCCGCCCGGTCACGCTTACCCTAGCTGGGTTGCTACTATCAGTGAATGTGCTCGCCATTCTATACGGCGTCTTTACCCGCTATATCGCAGGCGGTGCTCCCATCTGGACCGACGAGCTGTCACGCTTTTTGATTATTGCTACCGTAATGATCGCCGCTGGCGCCGTATGGTCTGAAGGTGGACATATGCGGGTTGGTCTGCTGGAACGGCTCTTGCCGGCGCCATTGGCACGTCTTTTAAACCTGTACCAATGGCTGCTTACACTATTTCTAGCCGTCGGTGGCACTTGGGTCAGCTACCGCTACGCACTATCGGTTAATATGTTTACTACATCGGGTCTCGGTATCAGCCGCTCAGTACCCCTGCTTTCCTTGCCATTGGGATTTGCCCTGCTGGCTTGGCATATCCTGCTCTATGGTCCCGCCCCGCTTAAAACCGTGGAGGACAGGGCATGATTATTACCATGCTGGGCGTTTTTTTAGTCCATGTGCTACTCGGTTTACCACTATTTATTTCGCTGCTGGTTACAGCGCTGGTTGGCTTTATGTTTGTCGACCCCTCCATGATTCCACGTATGATGCCGCAGCAGTTTTTTGGTGGCATCAACGTTTTTTCCTTGATGGCGATTCCGCTATTCATCTTGGCAGGTAATCTGATGAATGCTAGCGGCCTGACAGAACGCCTGATGGGCCTTGCGCGGCTATTGGTCGGCCATCTGCGCGGAGGCATGGGGCATGTCAACGTGGTATCTAGCGTTTTCTTCGCTGGCGTTAACGGCTCCGCCGTGGCAGACACCTCTGCGCTCGGCTCGTTGCTGGTGCCGGCCATGGAGAAAGAAGGCTATTCACGGGCGTTTGCAGCCGGTTTGACAGCAGGCAGCTCGTTAATCGGTCCGATTATACCACCCAGCATCTTCATGATTCTGTATGCATCGCTAACCAACACCTCAGTAGGGGATCTGTTTCTAGCCGGTATTATACCGGGCCTTCTGCTAGGCATTGCCTTCATGAGCATGAATGCTTGGTACGCTTGGCGTCACAGACTGCCTAAAAGTGGCAATTTGCCGTCACTGTATCAGCTGCTGATTGCCTTTATTGTCGCCCTTCCAGCGCTAGTGGCACCTTTTATTATCGTTGCAGGCATTGTTCTAGGATTTGTGACGCCTACCGAGTCCGGAGCGCTTACAGCGCTTTATGTCGGGCTATGCGGTGTGGTATTGGGTAATTTACACCTGCGCCACTGCTGGCAGGCAATAGCAGATACTGCGCGTCTTACAAGCGCCATTTTTCTGATCATGGCCGCCTCAGCAACCATCAGTTGGTTACTTTCCTACGCTCAGGTGCCCGCGCAGTTTGTCTCTCTGCTTACGCCCTATATCGACAATGCTGTCATGATATTACTCCTGCTTAGTGTGATTACCTTCCTGACGGGCATGTTCATGGAAGAGGTATCAGCTCTGATGCTGCTAACTCCTATCTTTGCACCGGTCGCCATGATGGCAGGTATCGACCCGGTGCACCTAGGTGTAATTATTACACTGAATATTACAATCGCCTTAATCACTCCGCCCTTGGGTGCCTGTGTTTTCGTAGCCGCCGCGGTCAGCCGACTGGAAATTGTCTCATTATTCAGAACAATCTGGCCCTTTGTACTAACGGCTATCGCCGTGCTGTTGCTAATTATTTTTTTCCCTGCGCTAGCACTGTGGCTACCCACCTCTTTTGGATAAGACAATGTCTGCATATTTGCTCTCTGATAAGGCCTTGTCGCCGATTCCAAGCCATCCTGCTCCTCACTGGGAGCAGGTGAGCCGCCTGCCAATTGCCGATAATGGAGAACGCCTGCTTCCCATGAGTCTGGCCTCGCCATCGGTTCGCGTCTTCCCCGCCTATGCCCGGTTGGGTATACCCGGCGCCGTGAACGAATGCTTTGTACGTGAAGGTGTCTACCGCGCGCTGGTAGCTGCTGCTCGTAGCCTGCCCAAAGATATCGGGCTGATTGTGCTAGACGGCTGGCGCCCTTGGCGGGTTCAACAGTATCTATTCGAAACGCTACAGGAGGCGATTCGTCATCGTGAACCTACGCTGAGCGATAGCGAGCTTTTATGCCGCACCCGCGAGTTTGTCTCAATACCTAGCCGGGATAGCAGTGCTCCCAGCCCTCACTTAACAGGAGGGGCGGTTGACATCACACTCTGCGGCTTGGATGGTGTGCCGTTAGATATGGGCACACTGTTTGATGAGACGCTGCCAGCTTCACATACGGATCATTTTGAACAACTGGGAAGCCTTAATGAATCGCAGCGTCAAGCCCGGGGCCATAGGCGCTTGCTCTACCACACTATGGCCGCCCAAGGGTTTACTAACTTACCTAGTGAGTGGTGGCATTACGACTTAGGCGATCAGCTCTGGGGGCATTATTCAGGCCAAAGCAGCGCTCACTACGGTCCGGCCGAGCTTGATACCATCGAGAATCGCTGGCGTCGTCAGTTGGGCTAATCTATTGGCATCAAGCAAATAGCCATTAAGCCTTCAAGAAGCCAAGCAAAACAGGCTACATTAGGGCTGAATCTATTGTGTCCGCCCAATAAAGGAGTCTTCGCAATGCCCAGCGTTTTAATTACCGGTGCAACATCCGGCTTTGGTAAGGCCGCCGCCATGCGTTTTGCAAAAGCAGGCTGGTCATTGATTGTGACAGGCCGCCGGGAAGAGCGCTTGAAAGCGCTTGAGAGCGAGCTTTCACAGCAGGTGCCGGTCTTAACCCTGACACTTGATGTACGCGATAGCGACGCGGTCACCAACGCTATCAGCAATTTACCTGAGCACTTTTTGCCGCTCACCTGCCTGATCAATAATGCAGGCTTGGCACTGGCGCCCGAGCCTGCGCAGCAGGTCGACCTCAACGACTGGCATACCATGATTGATACCAACATCACCGGGCTGGTCAACGTCACTCACGCCGCGATGCCACTGCTACTGGCGCATGGTAAAGGTGCCAGCATCTTGAATCTTGGTTCTGTGGCAGGCCAGTGGCCTTACCCTGGCGGCCATGTATACGGCGCCTCCAAAGCGTTTGTTCAACAGTTTAGCTACAACCTGCGCTGCGATTTATTAGGCACTGGCGTACGGGTTACCGACCTTGCCCCGGGCCTGGCGGAAACCGAATTCACCCTGGTGCGCACGAAAGGCAATCAGGAAGCCTCCGATGCTCTGTATCGCGGTACTGCGCCGCTTCAGGCCGAAGATATTGCCGAGCAGCTCTACTATCTCGCCACGCTGCCCGCACATATTAATATTAATCGCCTGGAAATCATGCCCGTGCGCCAGGCATGGTCGCCACTTAATGTTGACCGCGACCCTGTATAACATCGCAATCCACTAACACGCGTCTGCTTTTTATGCTGCTGCACGGGTGATACAACGCTTCTCCTTCACCAGTGTTCACTCGTACAGCAGCCCTCTTATTAGGCTTCTCTGCCTGTCCTTTTTTGCTGGCTAACCCGCTATTCTCACGCGCTTTTCTCCAAGCCTTCACCTTATGTCTACCCCTGCCATGCTTGACCTAAATATTTTAAACCTCTATTTGTTATATATAACAAAGCGCCTAATAAATTTCTCTACGCCGTCAAGCGTGCCCTGCCAAGGGACCGCCCATCCAGAGGTCGATGTGCATGAATGTGAACATGACGTTTCTTCAAGGGCTACTCTCCAATATCAGTACGCGTACACGTCTCTTGGGTAACGCGTCTAACACCGCACAAAGCAGTGGTGCGCACCTGCAAGCTCTCTCATCAGCCTGTGCAACGCTGATGGAGCGTGGAGGTGAAGCCTCCCAGATAATGACCGCCCAGCGTGCGCTCACTCATTATCAGCAGTTGGCGCCTGAAGAGAGACTGGCGTTCTTTTCGCTACTGGCCAGCGACTATGCCGCTGAGCCTAGCGCCATCCATAGCGCCTATAAAGCGTACTGTGCGTCGGAGGATAACGCCGCGCTGGAACAACTGTTTAACGCTTGTGAACCGCGTCGTCAGGATTTATTGCGCCGTTTGAACCTTTGCCCAGGCGGCACCTTCGAGCTGGTCAAGATGCGTGCCGACCTGCTCAAGCAATTGCGTCATACCCCAGAGCTTGCCGCGCTCAACAGCGACTTCTCGCATCTGTTTAATTCCTGGTTTAACCGGGGGTTTCTGGTGCTGGAAAGCATCGACTGGAATACGCCCGCCGCCGTGTTGGAAAAGCTCATTCAATACGAGGCGGTGCATGCCATCAGCGACTGGCGCGACCTGCGCCGCCGCCTTGATCCAGATGACCGTCGCTGTTACGCCTTTTTCCACCCGGCCACCGGCGACGAGCCGCTTATTTTTGTGGAAGTGGCGCTTTGTAAAGGTATCCCCGACAACGTTCAGCGTATTTTGGAACATGGCGAAGAAGTGCCGCTGGAGGTAGCCGACACTGCGGTGTTCTACAGCATCAGCAACTGTCAGGCAGGACTTAAAGGGGTGTCGTTCGGCAACTTTTTGATCAAGCAAGTCGTACAGGAGCTTAGCCGCGAGCTGCCGCAGTTGAAGAACTTTGTCACGCTTTCGCCGGTACCCGGTTTCGCCGACTGGCTCGCCGAGCAGCGTGCCTCGCAGTCACTGGTACTGTCAGAGACGCTAAGCACCTTTTTACAGGACCATGAAGCAACCGAGCTGCCCGCCGCCGCGCATAAAGAGTTCATGCGCTTGGCCGCCTATTACTTAACCGAGGCCAAGCACCGTAGTGGCCAACCGCTCAATCCGGTCGCGCGTTTTCATTTAGGCAATGGTGCCAGCCTTCATCGGCTGAATTGGCTGGGTGACACCTCATCCAAAGGGCTGCAACAGGCCCACGGCCTGATGGTTAACTACCTCTATCAGTTGGAGCGTATTGAGCAAAACCACGAAGCCTATACCCGCAACCATAGCGTGGTATGTGCCAATGACATTCGCCGTTTAGCCAATCAGGCAGGCCAGTATTTCAACAGTGAAGCGAACGCCTAACGGCGAGCGCTTTGGATAATAAAAAGGACCCTTTCATGAACCACAATCTTTATCTCAAGTTCTATCCGCATTTTGAACGTCAGCCCAATAAGGTGCTGATGGATACGCTCAACGGCAAGCGCTACCGGTACAGCGATGTTCTCGCTACCAGTCGAAGAATGGCCAGCACCCTGCTTGAGCTGGGCGTTTCACCGGGCGACCGAGTGGCCGTACAGGTCGACAAAAGCCCTGAAATCGTAATGCTGTATCTTGCCTGCCTTCAGGTCGGCGCGGTGTATTTGCCACTGAACACCGCCTATACCGACAGCGAAATCGCTTATTTTCTGGAAGATGCCGAGCCACACGTTTATGTTTGCCGCCCAGAGGTGCTGCAACATGCCCGCGCTATCGCCAGCGGCGTTGCCCATGTAGAAAGCCTGGGCACCAACGCCGACGGCAGCCTGAT
This sequence comes from Halomonas sp. AOP22-C1-8, assembly GCF_052378905.1. NCBI lineage: Bacteria > Pseudomonadati > Pseudomonadota > Gammaproteobacteria > Oceanospirillales > Halomonadaceae > Halomonas > Halomonas sp. AOP22-C1-8. The sequence continues at coordinate 154,207 of NZ_JBQSYD010000001.1, forward strand.
GGAGAAGGTCGACAAGGCCTCCGAAACCGAGCAGGTGTGCGAGGTATCGGCCGACGACCTGGCGGCCATCCTGTACACCTCGGGGACCACCGGGCGCTCCAAGGGCGCCATGCTAAGCCACCAGAACCTGGCCTCCAATAGCCAAGCGTTGAGCGAGGCGTGGCACTATTCCGAGCACGACCACCTGATTCATGCCCTACCGATTTTCCATACCCATGGGCTTTTTGTAGCGTGCAACATTACGCTAATCAACGGCGCGTCAATGACGTTCCTACCCAAGCTGGACGTGGATGAGCTGCTTGACCTGATGCCCCATGCCAGCGTGCTCATGGGCGTACCCACTTTCTATACCCGCCTGCTCGCTTCGCCGCGTTTAAACCGCGATATCGTTGCCAATATGCGCCTGTTTATTTCGGGCTCGGCGCCGCTGCTGGCGGAAACCCATGAAGCGTTTGCAGCACGTACCGGCCACGCCATTCTTGAGCGTTACGGCATGACCGAAACCAACATGAACACCTCCAACCCCTACAATGGCAAGCGGCGGCCAGGCACCGTGGGCAAGCCCTTGCCAGGCGTAGAAGTACGGATTGCCGACCGCGAAAGTGGCGCCGCACTTGCCCAAGGGGAAACCGGCATGGTCGAGCTACGCGGGCCTAACATTTTTCAGGGCTATTGGCGCATGCCCGAAAAGACCAAGGCGGAGTTTCGTGATGACGGCTTTTTCATTACCGGCGATTTAGGCCTGATGGATGACCAGGGCTACCTGAATATCGTGGGCCGCGATAAGGACCTGGTGATCTCCGGCGGCTACAACGTCTACCCGAAAGAGATTGAGCAGTTGATTGATGACCTGCCCGGCGTGATGGAGTCGGCCGTTATTGGTGTGCCGCATAGCGACCTTGGCGAAGGGGTCGTCGCCGTGGTGGTCCCCAGTGCTTCAGACGCCGTTAGCGAAGCACTGGTACTGGCCGCGCTGAAGGACCAGGTAGCACGCTACAAACAGCCCAAGCGGGTTTTCTTTGCCGACGCGCTTCCACGCAACGTTATGGGCAAAGTGCAGAAGAATCAGTTGCGCGCCACCTACGTTGATACCTTTAAAAAGGAGCACACCGCCGCTAACGCCTGATGCTGTACCCGCGCCGCAGGGGAAGGGCCAGGCCCTGACTGCGGTTAAAGAAAGCTTCATACAACAACGATAAAACAGGAAGAGTGCCATGGTGATTTACGGAGTAGCCCTGCTCGCAGGGTGTATGTTGGTTGGCCTATGGGCAGGTGATGTGCTGGGCATGCTGCTGGGCGTCAATTCCAACGTAGGCGGCGTCGGCATTGCCATGCTGATGCTGATTTTTCTGGGCGGCTACCTGATGGACAAGGGAAAAATGCCCAGCGGTACCGAAAGCGGCATCACCTTCTGGAACGGCATGTATATCCCCATTGTGGTGGCCATGGCGGCGAGTCAAGATGTTGCCGCTGCCTTTGATGGTGGGATGATCGCGCTCCTGGCAAGCCTGGTGGCCGTTGCCGCAAGCTTTGCATTGGTGCCCTTCCTCACTCGTCTCGGTCATCCGAAATCCTCATCCACGACAGCGGTTGCGTCTGCTTCAAGCGCCAGTAAGGCCAGTAAGTCTCGGGTCAAAACCTCTTCATCTTCTCCGGCGTCTGCGCGCACGCGCACGGCCCGCTAACCTGAGGCTATCGTTATGATTGAATCGTTCGTCACTCAGCTCGAAAAACAGCACCTAATCGCCGCCTTTGCGCTGGTAGGCGGTGCAATGTATATCTCTTATCTGGTCAGCGACAAGCTGACCAAGGGCCGCGTTCACGGCTCAGCCATTGCGATTATGGTGGGCCTCGCGCTCGCTTATTTTGGCGGCGTTCATACCGGCGGTAGCCGTGGGCTTGCCGATATCAGCCTGTTTGCAGGGCTTGGGCTAATGGGTGGCGGGATGCTGCGCGACCTGGCCATCATCGCCACAGCTTACGGGGTGCGCTTTCAGGAAATTCGTGCAGCGGGAATCAGCGGTATCATCGCGCTGTTTTTGGGCGTCATTGTGTCCTTCGTGGCGGGTGTGGCCGTGGCTTACGCATTTGGCTATCGGGACCCGGTCTCGCTCACCACCATTGGTGCCGGTACCGTCACCTACATTGTTGGCCCCATTGCCGGCGCCTCCATTGGCGCCTCTTCCGACATTATTGCGCTTTCGATTGCAGCAGGCCTTTTCAAATCGATTCTGGTGATGGTGCTGACCCCCATCGCTGCCCGCCATATCGGTCTGGACAACCCGCGCTCTGCGATGATCTTCGGTGGCTTGATGGGCACCACTAGTGGCGTGGCGGCAGGCCTTGCTGCCACCGACCCGAAACTGGTGCCTTATGGTGCCATGACGGCCACTTTCTATACCGGGCTGGGCGCACTGCTTGCCCCTTCAGTGCTGTACCTTGCTGTGCGCGCCGTTTTTTAAAGGCGTATCTAGCTGGCGATGGGCAACCGTTTGCGGCTGAAGGCCGTTAGCCCGACCAATAGTGCCGTGGTGGTAAAAATCGCCACGGCGCTCATCGCCATTCCCACTCCCGGTGAGCCCTGCTCGAATTGTCCAAATACGAATGTCGATACGGTGCTCATGCCTGCCGGCGCCACCATCAGTGATGCCACCAGCTCTCTAGAAGCGATGGCAAACACCAGCAGCATGGATACCAGAAGACTCGGCGCCAGCGCCGGCAGCAAGATACGCCGAAACGTCGTGACAAACCCGGCACCACACACTCTGGCAGCCGCTTCCAGGCTCTCCCCCATCTGCCGGAAAGTCGCACTGGCATAGCGCACAGGGTAAGGAAGCAGCAGACACGCATACGCCAGCAGCAGCATCGCCCCGGTGTTGTACACCTGAATGGGCCAATGGCTCTGGTTCCACGCCAGAATCAAACCTACTGCGACAACGACCCCAGGCAGGGTGTTGGGCAGCAACGACAGTAAATCGAGCAGCCCTTTGCCACGTACTTGAGCGCGCACCACCATATAGCCAACCAGGGCTCCCAATACGCCTGTGAGCAAAGCGGCGCCAACGGCCAGGCTCAAACTTGTCCCCAATGCCTGCATGGCACCGCCACGATTGGCAAACAGCGCCTCGAAGTGGCGTAGCGACAGGTTATCCAGCGTAAGTCCGCCCGACAGCGTTCCCGTCAGCGCTGTCGCCAATACGGCCAGCAGGGGAACGGCAACCGAGATAAACGCCACGGCTGTAAAAAGCACTAAGGTCGGCCACTTCCATTTTCCAAGCTCGGCGCGCTCCCCCGTCGCTGGCTTGCCGGTCTGGCTGATAAACGAACGCCGCGTTACCAGCCAGTGCTGGACGTAGAAGGCGGCCATCGCCAGCATCACAAGCAACAGTGACAGCACGGCGGCACCGGGGATATCGATTGGCCAGTCGGAAAAGCGCTGATGAATCCCGGTCACTAAAACGTGATAGCCCGCCTGAGCGCCCAGCGTGGCTGGCGTGCCGAACTCCTCAATCGTGAGTGCAAAAACCAGCAGTAGGCTGGCCGCAATACCGGGCGTCGAGAGTGGCAGAGTGACGCGCCAAAGCGCCTGCCATTTGCCCGCGCCACAAACGCGGGCAGCCGACGCGTAACGCCCGCCCACGCTCATCATGGTGCGCGAAACGGCAAAATAGACCACGGGAAAGACGTTCAGCACCATCACGAACACAATGCCGTAGAAAGAGAACAGAAAATGGCTCGCGTCGATACCCATTAACTGCTGCGCATAGCCGCGCGGCTGAAGCGTCAACATCCAGGAAAGCGCTGCGATATACGGCGGAATCATAAACGGAATCAGAAAAATCAGATCCCAAATAGCGCCGCCCGGCACACGGGTAAGCGCCCGCAGCGCGCCAAGCGGTATGGCCAACACGGCACAGACCAAGACCACGGCAAGGCCCAGACGCAGCGTATTGCCCAGCAGTTTAAGCAGTGCAGGGTCGACAAGCGTTGGCACGAACAGTGTAAAAGCACCAGAGAGATCACCGCGCGACCATAGCGGAAAGATGGCCTGCAAAACGATATACAGTAGCGGCAAGCCCACTAATAAAAGCAGTATCAGCACCGTGAGCAACAGCACGATACCTGCCCCGTCCAAACGAGGCAGGTTGAGGGCTTTGATCGATTTCATCACCCGCCCGTCAGCCCACGAAAGCGTTCCAGAATGACGTCACGCTGCTCGTTCATTACTTCGCTATCGATATCAATCAGCGTCAGCTCATTCAGCGTCGGGCGCTGTGCTTCGATATCGCTACGCGCTGGCATCAGGTAGCTTTCAGCAACCCGCTGCTGGCCTTGATCAGAGAGCACAAAATCGATGAACTGCTCGGCCTCATGTTGCATAGCGCTGGACTCGAGAATCATCATCGGGCGCGGCGCGATAACCGTACCACTTTCGGGGAAAATGACCTCAATCGCCTCACCGCTTTCCTGTTGGGTAAGCGCAATATAGTCGACGGCGCCAAACACAACAGACTTGGCGCCCTGCAATACGGGATTAAGCGCGCGTGCATTAGGCCCGGGCACCACCATACCGTTGTCCATCAGTGCTTCCAGCAACGACCACGTTGCGTCTTCTCCCGTCGCTGTCAAAAGGCCGGCCACCAGCTCAAAAGCGGCCCCCGACTGAGCGGGATCAGGCATAGTTACCTGGTCGGCGTAAACCGGGTCAGCCAGATCAGACCAGTCGCTGGGTGGCGGCGTATCACTATTTTGGTTCCAGACCAGCGACAGCGCCGAAACGCCCTGGGCGACGTAGTCATCCGCCTGCAGGAAATCAGGCACAGTGGCCGCATTAGAAGATCGATAAGCGTGCAAGAGACCATCTTCCGAAAGCGACGTGGCGCTATCCCAAGAGGCGGAAATGACGACATCCGCCAACGGATTGGCACGCTCGGCTTCCAACCGGGCCATTACCTGGCCTGTCGTACTTTGAAACACATTCACATCGATATTGGTTTGCTCAGTAAAATCGGCCGCTAGACGTTCAATCAGCGAGTTCGGCCCTGCCGAGTAGACCGTCAACGCCTGAGCATGAGCTTGACTACCCAGACTAAAAATTGCGGCGCCCGTAAGCGACACCAGCGCAGAGCGGGAAAGCAATCGAGAAAGCATGCGACATTCCTTATAGTGGGATAAATGTGTTAGCAAAGCTCCGCAGCATGCAGAGGGGAACAGGAAAGCGCCTCGCCAGTGGGTAGCCAGGCGCGTAGTGATGCGACGTCTACCGTCAGGCCGACGGATTCCGGTGGCACCAGCGTGCCATGTACGCGCAGTTTTATATGGGTATGTTGATTAAGCGACAGCGTTAGTGCGGTGTGGTCGCCCTGAAACAGCCGACCTTTTACCTTGGCAATCACGTCAGCCTGAGTTAGCGACGTCAGTGTAAGTGCCCGGCGAGGTAGCAGAAGGCGTGCCGGGCCGGTGTAATCACGGTGAGCCATGACGCGTAACGTTTGGCCAGCAACATGAAATCCATCTGAATCGAAGTGTCCATCAAGCACCGCACCGGCATCGATAAACGCGGCAATCGAGGGGGTAGCGGGCGCTTGATAAAGCGCTTCCGGGGAGGCCACCTGTTGCAAACGCCCCGCTTGCAACACTGCCACCTCATCAGCCAGAGAAAAGGCTTCATGCTGATCGTGGGTGACAAAAACGGCCGTCAGGGCGAGCTCTTCAATCAGGGCTCGGATTTCCAGTGCCAGATTGTCGCGAAGCCCTTTATCCAGATTGGAGAGCGGCTCATCCATTAGCAAAAGCCTGGGCTTGGCCACGATGGCGCGTGCCAGCGCAACGCGCTGCTGCTGCCCGCCGGAGAGCGACCCCGGCTGGCGGTCGGCATAGTCGCCAAGGCCGACCAGCGACAACGCCCAGGCTACCTGTTCTTCGCGCGCTTTGGGGTTAACGCCTTGCATTTCCAGAGGAAACGCTACGTTTTGCGCCACGCTCATATGCGGCCAAAGTGCATAATCCTGAAAGACCATGCCGAGCTTTCGATCGTTGGGGCTCAAATGACGCTGAGGCTGAGCCACAAGCTGCCCATTCAGGGAAATATGCCCGCTATCGATGCCGGTTAGCCCAGCGATACAGCGCAGTAATGTCGTTTTACCACAGCCGGAGGGGCCTAGCAGGGCCAGCACTTTGCCGCTCGATAGGTGAAGGTCGATACCATCCAGCGCTTTTTTATCACCAAACGATTTCTGCAAACCTTCAATAGCAAGCGCAGGAATGGGCATAGAGTTAGCACCGTCATCAAAAGGAAGTACCCTAACGAAAAATGATGACAGTCGTTTGACAGCGGCAATGACCGTTAAAGCAGCACCAATGCCCCTTTTGCTTCACGACAAAGGTGCTGCGTTAACTCAGTTAGCAGGCGGCCTCCGCTGCGCCAATAGTGCCAGTAAAGAGGCACATCAATAGCACGCCCCGGCATCAGTTCCACCAGCGTGCCTTTAATCAATTCATCTCGCACTTGAAGCTCTGGCACCATCCCCCAGCCAAGCCCGCTCTCCATTAGCCGTACAAAGCCTTCGGAAGAGGGGCATAGGTGGTAATCAAACCCTCCCGTTACGCCAAGTTCCGCCAAAAACCGATGCTGTAACTGATCATCGGTTCCAAACACGATTGCCGGTGCACGGGCCAACACCTGGGCATTGATGCCTTCTGCCAAGTAGCGGTGGACAAAGGCCGGGCTTGCCACGGCAAGATAAGGCATGGCACCTAACGCTACGCTGTTGGCACCCGCAACCGGGCGTTCGGCAGCACAGACACATCCTGCTACTTCACCAGCACGCATGCGCTTTAGTCCTACCTCTTGGTCCTCCACTACCAGTTCCAGCAATACGTTCTGGTTGGTACAGAAATCCCCTACCGCTGATGCCCACCACGTCGCCAGGCTATCGGCGTTAATCGCCAGGCGCAGGCGTTCCGGTACGGCCTCGCTTAATACCGGCACCTGACCCTTTAAGTCGCGTTCAAGTAAGCGCACCTGCTGCACATGGTTAAGCAGTTGGCGTCCTACCTCGGTGGGCGCAGGCGGTGTGGCACGCACCAGAACGGGCTGACCAATACGCGCTTCAAGCAGCTTGATCCGCTGGGAGATAGCTGACTGCGATAACCCCAGCACCTGCGCGCCTCGCTCAAAACCACCCTGCTCTATGACGGCGGCCAACGCCGCCAATAATTTGTAATCCAGCAATCACTTTTCCTAATGAGACATCAGCATTATTCGTTTTTCTTATACAGGTAATCTCCGCACACTGACCAGCGATATTCACTGCAGTATTCATAACGCACTTCATAACAGGAAAGAGAGCATGTGGCAGAGTTACAGCAATGGCCTGCTGGTTGGGATGGGGTTAATCATGGCGATTGGCGCTCAAAATGCGTTTGTGCTTTCGCAAAGCCTGCGCCGCGAACACCATATTCCGGTCGCTCTACTATGCATTGTTTGCGATGCCGTGCTGGTGACCGCAGGCGTGTTTGGTTTGGCGAATCTGCTGGCTCAAAATCCCCTTTTATTGGCCATTGCTCGCTGGGGCGGCACTGCGTTTCTGCTTTGGTACGCAAGTCAGGCACTACGCCGTGCCTGGCGCCCTAACGGACTTGAGGCAGGCGGTACGCCCCCACGCTCTCTTGCTGCGGTCATACTGGCGACACTCGCGGTAACGCTGCTCAACCCGCATGTTTATATTGATACCGTATTGCTGATCGGCTCACTCGGTGCTCAGCAACCTATTCCCGGCGCCTATGCCATGGGGGCTGCCAGTGGCTCAGCACTCTGGTTTACTGCCTTGGCACTAGGCGCTGCCTGGCTGGCGCCTTGGCTATCACGCCCCTTTACCTGGCGGCTAATCGATATTGGGGTTGCGATGATGATGTTGACGATTGCTGTCCAACTGATGACAGAAGGGTTGTAGCCCATCCATAGTATGAGAGCTTTAAACTTTTAACGTAGATTAATACTACTTTCTAAAATAAAAAATTTAACCACGCGCCAACTAATTTTCAATTTAAAGCTTAACTTTTATAAACACTTGAGTTCCTAAATCCCTGCTAGCTTTAAATGGCTTCCGTCTTTCATTACGGATAATGCTTTATTAACCGAGAAGGAGCCGACTGATGGTTATTAAAAATGCCAAGGAACTCTTCATTCATCTGCTTTCCGATACGAACAGTGCTGAAAAGCAGATAACTAAGGCGCTGCCCAAGATGGCCCGCGCAGCTGACGACCCTCAATTAGCCGACGCTTTCAAACACCACCTTGAAGAAACCCAAGGCCAGTTGGAGCGGCTTGAGAAAGTCGCGGATAGCCTGCCGGATATCCGTATCAAGCGAATCAAGTGCCACGCGATGGAAGGCTTGATTGAAGAAGGCCAGGAACTCATTGAAGCCACCGAGAAAGGCCCTGTACGAGATGCAGGCTTAATTGGCGCAGCGCAAAAAGTAGAGCATTACGAGATTGCGACGTATGGCACTCTTTGCGCCCTTGCCGAGCAATTAGGCTATACAGACGCTAAAAACATCCTGGCCGAAACGCTGAAAGAAGAGAAATCGACAGATGACAAGCTAAGCAAACTGGCAGAAGCCAACGTTAACAAAAAAGCGGGTTAACGACTGCTTGGCAAACGGGTCTCAATAGCTGGCTCACACCCATTATTACGACTATCAGGTATTATTCGTAGCAGGGGGAGCCAGCTATTAACGGAACTGCCCTGATGCTATTGATCGTCTATTGTGGGCGTATTACGTCGTAACGGCTCGCTCACATTCTCTCCTCACGATTCCCATTTTGATCTCTGCCTGCCCTGGTTTGGCCTTAGCCAACCGATATCCGATGCTTGAGTTAACGCAAACAGGCTGATATCTTATCGATAATAACTATCATTAGCATAGGGAATTTCATCTCATGTGCGGCATGGAAAAAAGTACCTCGCGGGAGAAAACACCGCCACCACGTGAAGTGGAAAGTCGAGAGTTACTGGGGTCAGAAGGTCAATTGGTGATTCATCACGAAAACCGGCGCTATCTGCTACGTTTTACCAAAAGCGGAAAACTTATTTTAACGGCTTAACAACTGACCGTTACGACCCCTTAGCATTTGCTATTAATACGTCCCAAGCTTAATGCCAGCCAGGTAGCCGACGCACCCAGCCAGCACCTATTACCTTCTTATTGTTGGAATGGTCTGGCCCATGAAACGCGCTTACTCGCTTTGCCCGCTTTATCTTACGTTTTGCCCTCTATTGGTAGCACCTGCCTTGGCGCAACCAGAGATTGAGCCTCACTCCTTTGATCCTGTCGCTGTCACCGGTACACGAGTGCCCACGGATCTTTCCCGTGCCCCACTCATCATCGATATTATTGAGCGTGATGATGCAGTGTTGGCCACCGCGAGCCGAGTGGAAGACGTACTAAGCCGTCAGCCTGGCCTACACGTTGCAGGACAAGGGCGCCGCAACGGCCAAACGCTGAGCCTGCGTGGCTTTGGCCGCGAGGGCGTACTGGTCCGCCTGGATGGTGTTCGGCAAGATATTTCCACGGGTCATATCGGTAACTTTTTCCTTGATCCCGCCTTGATTCAACATGTCCAGATTGCCCGCGGAGCGCTCTCTAGCCTTTACGGTAGTAACGCGATGGGCGGTGTGGTTAGTTTTAACAGCGTAGATGCCGAGGACCTACTTGCGCCCGACGAGGAAAGCGGTGTACGGCTTTCTGTCGGTGGCGCAAGCGCCAGTGACGAGTTACGTGGCAGCCTTACCGCTTTTGGTCGTCGTGATACGTCAAATGGCCGCGTCGATGGTCTTCTCTCAATAGGCCGTAGCAAGTCCGGTGATATTCGTCGCGCCGGTGGCGAGATGGCCGATGAAGATGCCTCGCTCAACAGCCTGTTGCTAAAAGGTGGCTGGCAGCCAGATGACGATCAGCGGGTATTTGTTAGCTGGCAACATTACGACGAGCACACCACCCAACCCGCTAATCCGCAACAGCGTTCTACAGATGCCAGCAACCCACTGCGCGACCGCGACGTTCAGAGCAACAATGTGCAGCTCGGCCACCGCTGGCAGCCAGGTGCGGCTACCGAGATCACCTCACGACTCACCTTTAGCCAGCAAGATATTGATGAGCCAAGGGCCAGCCGCACTCTGGAGCGTGCGGGGCTGCAAAGCGACGGCTATCACCGAATGGAGCATGGCTGGCTTTCTCAAACGCTGGTATTTGGTGCTGAACTGGAGCAGGCCCGCCAACGTCCTGAAGGCGATGCGAATGGTTTCCCACGTGCCAACATTGATACGCAAGCAGCCTACCTGGATACAACGCTCACCGCCGGCCGTTACCTGACGGAGGGCGGCGCGGGAGCATTCGACATTGGATTAGGCGCCCGCTATGACCGTTACGATGCCACCGGCCAAGGCGAGGCCAACAGCGTACATGACCAGATTTCCCCACGTTTTCGCGTTGCCTGGCGGCCCGACGACGCATTGATGCTATTTACCGGATACGCCGAGGCTTTCCGCGCCCCGAGCCTTTCTGAGCTATATGTTAATGAACGCCACTTTGCGGGGTTCTGTGCCGGGCCGTTCTTCTGTACGCCCGACAACTATTGGATACCCAACCCGGATCTTGTCCCTGAAACCAGCCACACCTGGGAGAGCGGCGTGGTTTGGCATCAGGGAGATTGGCAAGTGCGTGCCAGCTACTTTGATACCCGTGCCAATGACTTTATCGATACTCAGGTCGATATTATGGCAGGCACCACTCAAGCCGTGAACGTTCAACGCGCCCAGCTGTGGGGCTATGATGCCCGCGTTTTCTGGCAGCCCAGCGCTTTTTCTTTCCTTACCAGTTTTGCAGGCCTTTCCGAGGTCTCCGGCAAAGACCGCGACACCGGCGCGCCGCTGGGCAATCAAACGCCGCTGGAAGCGACCTTAGGCAGTGATATTGCACTGTACAACGGTAATGTTCACCTAGGCTGGCAAGGTCGGTTTGCCCGTGATTTCGACAAACAGGGCGATGACGAGCGCTTGCCAGGCTACGGGCTACACGATGTACACCTGGCCTGGCGCCTTACCCCCGCCATTGATACCTCGCTACGCCTGGCCAACTTGGGCGATAAAGTGTGGTACCGCCCCGATGGCAGCTTAGGCGATGGGCGCAGCCTGTTCGCTACCCTCAACTGGCAGTGGTAATGCCACACCATGCACCCGATGGAGGTGAGCTCATGACGCAATCCCAACAGATCGCTATTCTGGAAGCCTTTGATGCTGCGCGGGCGGCCCAGCCGCGCCTGCCCGCCATCGACATTGCCGAGCGTCTGGCTATTAGCGAAGGCGAGTTACAGGCGGCTCGCCTGGGGCGTGATGTATGGACACTGCCCCTGCCACCCAGTGAGATCGCAAGCTATCTGCCCACGCTTGGCCGCGTAAAATCACTGACCCGCTCGCGCCTGGCCGTCCTTGAACAAACCGGGGGCTATCCTGAATTGCGCGGCGGGGCCCAAACGGGACTACTGCTCGACCCCGGCGGTTTGGATCTTCGCTTGCTGTATTCCCACTGGCACTGGGTGTGCTTGATTCGCGATGCCATGCCTTCACAAGATGGCTCAAAGGAGTGGCGCTGGAGCCTGCAAATATTTAACCAGCATGGCTGCGCCGTGCACAAATGCTTTGCGCTGGAAACACCGCTTCCCAGCGCCTGGGACGCGTTAGCAGCACTCGGCACCCAGGACACTCCGGCATTCACTCAGAGTGCACCACGCCTTAAACGCCCGCTTCCCAACGCCCCCGACCTTGCGGGCGAATGGGGAGCGATGCAGGACGTGCATCAATTCTTCGCTCTGCTGCAGCGCCATCGCCTGGAGCGTATTGAGGCCAACCAGCTGATGGAGGGCCACTACACCCGGGCGCTACCGGCTAACATACTGGAAAACCTGTTTCATCAGGCAAGCCAACACGCCTTGCCGCTCATGCTGTTTGTCGCCAGCCCCGGCTGCGTACAAATCCGCACGGGCACGCTGCCCACGCCCCAGCGCGCACGGAGTTGGCTGAATCTGTTTGGCGATAGCTTTACCCTGCACTTGGACGACACCGCCATTGATCAGGTGTGGCAAGTGTCTAAACCCAATCGTGACGGAGGCGTCACCAGCATTGAAGCGTTTGACGCACAAGGCGCATTAGTCCTGCAAATATACGCCGAGCGCCGAGAGGGCAATCCCGAATCCAGCGCCTGGCGGCAGCTATTGAATGAGCTTAATCAGCGTGAGGCCGTGGCATGAAGCAGCCTGTTCGACTGCTCTCCGGCGTTTTGCTTGCGCTGTTTTTCAGCCTGGAAACGAGCGCCAGCGAACGCTGGGTTGTGCTGGGTGGCGATATTGCTGAAACGCTTTCAGCCTTGAAGGCTGACATCAATCTGGTCGCCCGCGACGATACCGTTCTTTATCCTGAGCCCCTGACAGCGCTGCCCTCTGTGGGTTATTTGCGCCAGCTCTCGGCCGAAAGCGTACTGTCGGTTCAGCCTGACCGCATCCTTGCCAATCAGCATGCCGGCCCTAAAGAAGTGCTTGAACAGTTGAACGCTGTCGGCGTTACGCTGGATGTGGTTAGCGCACCCGCTACGCTAGCGGCCATTGCTGAAAAGGTTCGCGCGGTGGGTAGCTACACTGACCGGCGTGAACAAGCCAACGCTTTAGCGCAAACCTTGACTGACAAGCTTGAATACCTGGCCGATTTGCCCCCCTTACCTTCAACCCGGGCGATGTTTATTCTCCAGCATAGCGGCTTAACGCCGCGCGCTGCCGGAAGCCAAACCGCGGCGCATACGGCGCTTGAAGCCGTCGGGCTGGAAAACGCCTTTACAGCAATGGAGGGCTACCACAGCGTTGGCGCCGAGGCGTTGGTGCGCGAGGCACCTGAGCTGATCATTATGTCAGCGCGCGGTTTAGAGGCTATGGGTGGCCCAGAAGCCTTGTGGCAATTACCCGGTATGGCACTTACTCCGGCAGGCCAAGCGCAGCGGTTAATCGTTATCGATGATCAGGCACTGCTGGGCTTTGGGCCACGGGCGCCCGACCTGCTGTTAGCCTTACGCCAGGATGTTGAAGCGCTGCTCAACGCCTCGCCCACAGCACTGGCTGCGCCGTAATGGTCAGCTTAACGGCTTATCGTCAGCGTACGATGCGACCGATGGGGCGCGCTCCACGAGTCCTTATCGGCTTAACGCTTGCGCTGTTACTTGCCTTGGCGTGGGGCGCGGCGTCGGGCGCATTAGGGCTCTCCCCATGGGCACTGCTAAACGGCAATGCCGATACGCTCAGCACACAGGTTTGGTGGCAGCTGCGCTTACCGCGCTTGCTGCTGGGGGCTGTCGTAGGCGCCATGCTTGCGGGCAGCGGCGCTGCCATGCAGGGGCTATTTCGTAATCCCTTGGCCGACCCAACGCTGCTCGGCCTTGCCAGCGGTGCCGGGCTATTTGTGGCGCTATGGATCGTTATTTTTCAGGATAGCGCCGTCAACAGCCTTTACGGCCAGTTTGCTGCTGGCTTTTTGGGCGCGCTGAGCGTATGTGTCATCGTGTTTGGCTTGGCCAAACGTCAGGGTGGGAGTGCCGCCGTTATGACCCTGCTGCTAGCGGGCCTGGCGATTAACACTCTGGCCGGCGCTGCGGGTGGCGTCCTTGCGTTTATCGCCAGCGATGAACAGCTGCGCCAACTGAGCCTGTGGGGCATGGGCACGCTAACCCATGCCTTATGGCGAACCACCGCTATCGCCTTGGTACTGATTAGCCTGGCACTGTGGATGCTAATGCGCAGTGCCAGCGAGCTTGACCTGCTTCAGCTAGGCGAAACCACGGCCCATGCGGCGGGGCTGGACGCCAACCGCCTCAAACGCCGCATTGTCGTGGCCACCTCACTTGGCGTCGGGCTGTGCGTAGCGCTCACCGGTGTCATTGGCTTTCTTGGCCTGCTGGTTCCCCACTGCCTACGGCTTTGGCTAGGGCCCGGACACAGGTTACTCCTGCCTGCCTCAATGCTGGGCGGGGCGCTGCTGTTAGTGGTCGCCGATACCCTGGCACGTACGCTAGGTGCACCTGCCGAGATCCCGGTCGGGCTGCTAACAAGCCTTTTGGGCGGGCCCTACTTCCTGTATCTGCTTATGCGCCGGAGCCCGTCATGCTGACTCTGCATCAAGCGGGGTTCACCTCGATTCCCGCACTAGCGCCTATCGATGGCGGGATCCACCCGGGCGAACTGCTCGCGATTGTAGGGCCTAATGGTGCGGGCAAGAGCACGCTGCTCAGCATGCTGTCAGGCTATCGCCGCTGCGAACAGGGCACCGTACAGCTAGATGGTCGCTTGCTTGATGAGTGGGAGATCACCGCGCTCGCCAGCCGACGTGCGCTTGTCGCTCAGCAGGAGCCTGTCGGGTTCGATTGGCGAGTGGAAGAATTGGTGTTTCTGGGGAGCAACCCCGATAAGGTACTCATCGCCGAACTGCTCGATGACCTGGACCTCGTCCCGCTCGCCAAGCGCAGCGTACTCTCGCTTTCGGGCGGCGAGCGCCAGCGAGTGATGATCGCCCGCGGCGCCTGCCAACTGCTCTCGCGGCGCTCAGACGCTGCCAAGGATGGCGGCCTGCTTCTGCTGGATGAACCCACCAGCGCTTTGGATATCGGCCAGCAGCAGCGGCTAATGCGTCAACTACGCACCTGGGCCACACGGCATCATATGGCCATCGTATGCGTCCTACATGACCTGAACCTGGCCGGCACTTACGCCGACTGCGTTTGGTTACTGCAAAAGGGACAGCGTATAGCGCATGGTAAACCACATGACGTTCTCGTCCCCGCCAGCATTGCTGATGTGTACGAGGCAGAACTCCAGGCACTCACGAGCCAGACGACCTCTACCCCGCTACTGGCACTAATGCGTTAATGTGTTAATGCGTTAATGCGCGCTTAAAGAGCGTTAACCCGTTCTTAATACGGCGTAGTATGCTTAGCGTATCCGCCTATTAGTGGGTCATCGCCTGACCTGGCGCATCGCCAAGCCCTGTTATCCATGAGAAGCTGGATAAATGAACGAGAAACCACCCGTAAGCTCACCGCCAAAGCGCCCATCAAAAGAACCCCTAACGCTAGTACGCGCCTTATGGGTAGGCCTTGCTGCGCTGAGTTTTGGGATTGGTGTTATCGGTATCTTCCTGCCCTTGCTGCCCACGACCGAGTTTATGCTGGGAGCCGTTTACTGCGCTTCCAAAGGCTCACCACGCTTTGAAGCGTGGATCCGTTCGCGGCGTTATGTTGGGCCTTTGATTAAAAACTGGGAGACCGAGCGCGCTATTCCGCGGCGCGCCAAAATCATTGCAGTCGGCATGATCAGCGCCAGCGCCCTGTTTATCTTGCTGCACCTGGGCAGTGGCTGGCTACGTTGGGTCATTATCGCACTGCTGATTGGGGTGGCGGCTTGGCTTATCACCCGGCCAGAACCCGCCACTCGGGATTAGTGCTTTCTGTCCACAGGACAGCTTGATCGGCCAACAGCCGTTCATTTATACAAACCGGCTTATGATGCCTCGCCGTTAACCGGCTCCCCATTAGCATATTTGATCCACGTTTTACCCAGATGATTGCGCAGTTCATCGCCGACGCGTGCGGCGTCGCGGGCCTCCAAGGCCGCCATGATGGCCTCGTGCTCCTCCATGGCTTTCGCCCATTTATCGGTCTTTTGATTGGACAGATAGCGCACCCGATAAAGCTGCCGACTGAGGTTGGCGTGTATATCAACTAGGGTCGCGTTCCCCGAAAGCGCCACGATCCGGTTGTGGATATCTTGATTAAGCCGAAAGTAGTTCTGCCGATCCCTTCTTAAGAACGAAGCTTTCATTTCGTAATGCAGCGCCTGTAACTCAGCAATATCTTCGTCGCTAGCCCTGACACACGCCAGTTGCGCGGCTGACTGCTCAAGGACGCTTAATACATAGGCCTTTTCTTTCATATCCGCAGCGCTGACATCCGCAACCACAGCCCCGCGGTTGGGGGAAATCACCACTAAACCTTCTGTCGCAAGAATCTTGAGCGCCTCGCGTAGCGGCGTACGCGACACTTGTAACTCAACTGCCAGCGTGCGCTCGGGTAACCGCTGTCCCGGTTGGAAATGATCCATGACGATATGTTCGCGCAAATAATGCGCGACTTTTTCAACAAGCCCGGCGTTATGGGTTGGAGCGATATCTTCCATGGAGTTGTTCACTTTGATTAGCGTCTATTAATAATGGCATACCAAAAAACTCTTTTCAAATAATTACATATAAAAAACACTCCCTAAAAAACACTTAAACCCTTGATTTAAAGAAAAAACAAATCTACCAACGACTAAAGTATCATCCCTCTAGCGTTGACCTCTCTAATGGTATACCACTAAATTTCACATCTATATATTACGCCTACGTTGAAAAAAAGAAGCATCTATAAGTTCATGGCCACTGTAAAAATACTTTTGCCAAACATGGAATGCCATTATTTATGAATTACTTACAACACTTTCATACGACCAAAGTAGTTGAAGTCTGTATCGCGGGCGCTGGTGATTTTGGTCGTGGCGTATTGCGTCAAGCCCGCCAGATGCCAGGATTGTCAGCGCGTATTGCGATCGACATCAATCCTGAAAAGGCGGCTGAAGCCTTTCGCCACGCGGGTTTTCCCAGCACAAAAATAATGGTATGCCATTCCACGAGCGATGCCGAAGACGCTTGGCAGAAAGGCTTTTTCATTGCCACGGCTTCTTTCGATACGGTCGCGGCACTTCCGTTCGATATTCTGGTTGAGTCTACCGGCATTCCTGATGTCGGCGCCCATTATGCAGAAGCGGCCTTACTGGCGGGTAAGCATGTCGGTATTGCCACCAAGGAAACCGAGTCGGTTGTCGGACCCTACCTGACTCGCCTGGCCGAAGACCAAGGACGCCTTTTCACGCCGCTGGATGGCGACCAGCCAAGCCTGCTGATTGGCCTTGTCACATGGGCCAAAACGCTGGGGTTTGAGATCATTTCTGCTGGCAAGAGCAGCGAATACGACTTTATCTGGGATGAAGCGCAAGGCACCGTGACCTGTAATGGCACCCAGTACGATGCCACTGAAATTGCCGCCCTCTGGAAGCTTGACGATAGCGATGCACGCGCCACAGTCAAATCCCGCGGCGAGGCCTTGTCAGCTATTCCGCAGATTTCCGTGCCTGACCTGTGTGAGATGGTCAATGTTGCCAACGCTACAGGCCTACAGCCAGATCTGCCTGAATTTCATGCCATGGTGCTCAGAACCATAGAAGTGCCCACACTTCTGGATACCCAAGCAGAAGGCGGTGTTCTAAAAGGTAATGAGCGCCTTGAAGTCTTTAACTGCCTGCGCCGCCCAGATGAGCTGAGCTTTGCTGGCGGTGTGTTTGTAGTGGTGCGCTGTGAAGACCCGCATGTCTGGACACTGCTACGCGATAAAGGTCACGTACTAAGCCGCAGCGGCAATAGCGCCATGGTATATCTGCCACGCCATTTGCTGGGCCTGGAAGCGCCCATCTCGCTGCTGGATGTGGTACTCAACGGCTTAACGTCCGGTGGCGGCCATGCCACCACCCCTAAATTCGACCTGACTGCGCGCGCCACCCAAGCGATCAAGGCGGGCCAGCGGCTCGAGATGAAGGGCCATCATCGGCACATCGAAGGGCTGCGTCCGGAGATTCACCCCGCTGCGGCGCTTTCAGATGACGCCAAAGTCCCTTTTTATCTGTTACCAGGCGCCGAAGTTATTCGCGATATCGCACCTAACCAACCCATTACTTTAGCCGATGTCACGTTACCACCTTCTCGACTACATAAGCTGCGACTTAAACAGGACAAGCTGTTTTATACAGGCGACAGCCAGTAACTAACGGTAGAGCGCCTTTAAGGTGCTCCACTTCGCATATTGATGGACCCTAAAAGCAACAATAATCACCTTGGAGAAAATTATGCTTATCAAACATAATGTTAAATACGCCACTTTAGGTCTTGCCATGCTCGGCGCGGCTACCAGCGCCAGCGCCAGCGATGCCGACAACTTCCCCAGCAAGCCAATCCAGTTCCTGGTAGCCGCAGGTGCTGGCGGTGGTACTGATAACTTTGCTCGGGTCGTTCGCCCGATGTTTGAAGAAGCCATTGGCGGCGCGAGTATTACAGTGGTTAACCTGCCAGCCGCGTCCGGCGCTTTAGCCCATCAGCGTGCCGCCACGAGCGAGGCTGATGGCCACACTCTAGACTTTGCGTCCACTACGCTTGTGACCTCACTTGCGGCGGGCCAAAACCCCGTGGGTCTGGACCAGTTAACGCCGGTTGCGCGTATGCAGTCTGACGTAATGGCGCTTTTTGTTAATCCTGAGCGTTTTCCTGATTTTGATTCTTTCATGAAATACGCTGAGGAAAACCCCGGTAAAGTCACCGTTGGGGGCACCCATACGGCAAGCCCAGATCATGTAGCTTTCCTGTCGCTGCGTGATGCGTCCGGGCTAGACATAAATTTTATCCCTTACGACAGCACCGGCAACGCCACTGCCAACGTGCTGGGCGGTAATATTGATGCGACCACCACCTCGCTAAGCCCGCTATTAAGCTACATCGAAGCCGGCCAGATGATGCCAATTTTGGTCTTCAGCGATGAACGCCTTGAAGACTACCCAGATGTGCCGACCACGGTTGAAAACGACTGGGACCTGACAGACGGTAACGATCGCGCCATATTTGTGCATGCTGATACGCCTGCGCCGATCATGAAGCGTCTGGAAAATGCCTTTAAAGACGTATATGACTCTGAGGAGTACCAAAGCTACGCAGAGCGCGTAAACCTTGATTACCGTGAAGGCTGGATGAGTAGCGACGAGTATCGTCAGCGGCTTGAGAGCAACTACGAGCTTTACTCGCGTTTGCTGCAAAACGACTAAACCAGTAGCTACTGGTTGGTGGAAGGGCATGTCCCCTCCTATATCCATCTGAAAGATCGGCCTCGCGGGGCCGTTCTTCCACTATCCCCATCAAGGTTTACCATGCACGCTAGGATCACTCTTTTTGCGCTTGGGGTCGTGTCACTCGCGATGGTGAGTCTTTATCCCACGCTGCAATTCCCAAGCTCTGCGCAGGTGTCCACGTTTATCGGCCCTCGCGTTTGGCCGCTGACCCTGCTGATCGTTCTGTTTGTGCTGGGAATTGTCCTGCTCGCCATTACGTGGCGTGACCGCAAACAGGCACTGGTCAGCGACCCCCAAGCTGATTCGCCCCCCCCAACTGAAACGGCACCAATCTCATCATGCTTCTCCCTTGGCCGCACCCGCCATTGGTGGTTTATAGCAGCGGCTATCACCTACACGCTATTGATACAAAGCATCGGCTTTTTAATCGCCAGCCTGATATTTACGTTTATCGGTACGCTGTTGCTGGGCGCCCGTTCGTGGACGAACATTGCCATTACGTTAGTTCTTGCCGCTGTACTGATGCAGGGCGTTTTCGTGTCGCTGCTTGGCATTCCCATGCCGTAAGGCTGATCCATAACAGACCCAACCTTCCAGGGAGTCGACCATGCTAGAACATTTTTTGGCCGGGTTAGCCGTGGTGATGCAGCCACTCAATCTACTGCTCTTAACCTCTGCCGTGTTTATCGGCTTTATCGGT
This sequence comes from Halomonas sp. AOP22-C1-8, assembly GCF_052378905.1. Taxonomy (NCBI): domain Bacteria; kingdom Pseudomonadati; phylum Pseudomonadota; class Gammaproteobacteria; order Oceanospirillales; family Halomonadaceae; genus Halomonas; species Halomonas sp. AOP22-C1-8. Next base: position 173,928 of record NZ_JBQSYD010000001.1, read on the forward strand.
GGTGCACTGCCCGGCGTTAGCGGCGTTATTCTAGTGGTTATCCTGCTGCCAGTTACTTATGGCATGGAGCCGACCACAGCCTTTATGGTGCTGACCGCCATCTATGGCGCAACGGTCTTTTCAGGTTTGATTACGGCCATTCTATACCGTGCCCCAGGCACGCCTGAAGCGGTAATGACGGCGTTTGATGGCTATCCCATGACTCAGCGTGGAGAGGCAGGCAAAGCCTTGGGCATCGGCGTTTTAAGCTCGGCTATCGGCGGGCTTGTGGGCACCGTCGCGCTTATTATATTCACGCCCATGCTAGCCAAGATGGCCTTGAAGTTTTCATCTCCTGAGTACTTTGCCTTGGCGGTACTCGGTTTAACAGTGGTGGCTTCACTAGGCGGTCGTCTCATATTTGGCTTGATTGGTGCGGCGCTAGGCCTATTCATTGCGACCATTGGTATTGACCCGCTCACCGGCACCAGCCGCTTTACCTTTGGCAATCTTAATCTGACCGAAGGCGTGGGCTTGATTCCGGTCATTGTGGGTCTGTTTGCCGTTTCAGAAGTCATGAAACGTACACTGGACCATGAAAGCCATCAGCCCTTGAAAAAGGTGAAGGTCAAGATTTTCGATCTTCCTATCCTGCGCCAGATCGGCATGACCCTGTCGCGTTCATCTATTATCGGGGTCGTCATCGGTATCCTGCCGGGTATCGGGGCCAGCACCGCGGCGATGGTGAGTTATAGCGAAACGGTCCGCTGGTCCAAGCATCCCGAGAAATTTGGCAAGGGTGCGCCGGAAGGTATTGCCGCCCCTGAGTCTGCCAATAACGCAGCGGCCATGGGTGCACTGGTACCGCTTTTTGCACTGGGTATTCCGGGTAGCGGCACTACGGCCGTTATTTTGGGCGCGTTTATCATGCACGGCCTGCAGCCTGGACCAATGTTTATGCTGACTAGCAGTGACTTGATCTATGCGGTGTTTGCCGGGCTATTTATCGTCAATTTCATGATTCTGCTTTTCTCAAAGCCGTTCATCGTGCTGTTTACCAAGCTGCTGAATGTACCTTATTCCGCACTCGGCCCCATTATTATCATGTGCTGCATCGTGGGTACCTATTCGGTGCGCAACTCCATGTTTGATGTATGGTTGATGATGGGCTTTGGCGTACTGGGCTATCTGCTTGAGAAGATCAACTTCCCTCTGGTATCCATCATTTTGGGACTGGTATTGGGCCCTATCGCAGAAAGCGAGCTGCGCCGTGCGCTATCCATGTCACAAGGCGACTTCAGCATCTTTATTGAGCGTCCTATTAGCGCCACGCTACTGAGTATTGCTTTCCTTTTGCTGGCCGTCACGCTGATTACGCCGCTGATCAAACGCGCACGTCGTAAGGCCACTACCTGAAGCCCGTATCCTGGAGAATGCTATGACCATCGTACTGGGCGCTATCGCCGACGATTTCACCGGCGCCACTGACCTTGCCAATAACCTGGTACGCGGCGGCATGCGCTGCGTTCAAGTGATTGGCGTGCCGACCACCTCGCCCGATTTAAGCAACGTGGATGCCGTGATAGTGGCGCTTAAATCGCGCTCCTGCCCGGTTGAAGAGGCCACTAGCGATTCACTGGCAGCACTTGACTGGTTACGTGAACAGGGTGCCCGGCAGATATTTTTTAAATACTGCTCGACCTTTGATTCAACCGATAAGGGCAACATCGGCCCAGTTGCCGATGCACTACTTGATCGACTCGGCGTCTCGCAAACCGTGATGGTCCCGGCATTTCCGATTAATGGCCGGACGGTATATCAAGGGCATCTGTTCGTTGGCGATCGCCTGCTTAACGATAGCGGCATGCAGCACCACCCGCTGACGCCCATGACCGATGCGGATCTTGTACGCGTGCTTTCGCGCCAGACTTCCCACTCCGTTGGCTTGGCCAGCCGCTCCACGCTAGCCAAAGGGGCCGAAGCCACTCGCCAACACTTTGACGCTCTGGCGGCTAAAAACGTACGCCACGTGATTTGTGATACCGTCGATGACAGCGATCTGGACGTCTTGGCGGAGGCAACGATAACGATGCCCTTGGTAACCGGCGGTTCGGGGCTAGGTCAAGCCCTGCCTGCCCAGTACCGCAAACAGGGTTGGCTTGCCGAGATAGCCGAGCCCGGGCGTCTTCAACCCGCCTCGGGTAACATGCTGGCACTGTCTGGCAGCTGCTCACGGGCAACGCTTTCCCAGGCTGCTGATTTCCTCGAACGCCATCCTGGCGCTGGTTTTGCGCTTGACCCGCAGGCTCTGGCGAAAGACGACAAACAATGGGAACAAGCCCTGGCCTTCGCATTCGAGCGTCTTGAACAAGATGCACCTGCCTTGATCTATGCCTCAGCTGATCCTGAAAAGGTCAAGGCTGCTCAGGTGGAACTGGGCGTCGATAAGGCCGGCCTTATCGTCGAAAAAGCGCTAAGCCAGCTTGCCGTTACTCTGGTCAATGAAGGCGTTGGCCGACTGGTAGTTGCCGGTGGCGAAACTTCAGGTGCGGTGGTGTCTGCCCTGGGCATTTCCGCGCTACGTATCGGCGAGCAGATCAATCCCGGCGTGCCCTGGACACAGGCGACACTTGCCAACCGCGAGGCCCCGCTTTCTCTGGCACTCAAGTCGGGCAACTTTGGCAGTGTGGATTTCTTCACACGCGCGTTTGAGGTATTGGCATGAGTACTCACGACCAGAACTGCCTGCGTGAACAGATCAGCACGCTGGGGAAATCGCTGTTCGATCGAGGCCTGACCATGGGCTCCAGTGGCAATATCAGCCTGCGCCTGGATGACGGCGGCTGGCTGATGACGCCTACCAACGCTTGCCTTGGGCGTCTGGACCCTGCACGCATCTCGCACCTGGATACCCAAGGCCAGCTAATCAGCGGTGATAAGCCCACCAAAGAGCAGTTTCTGCATATGGCGATGTACGATGAGCGCCCTCAGTCCGGCGCTATCGTGCACCTGCACTCCACGCATTCGGTGGCGGTTTCCTGCCTGCCGGGTATCAACCCTTGCGACTGCATTCCGCCGCTCACCGCCTATTACGCCATGCGCGTAGGCAAGCTTCCCCTAGTGCCTTACCACATCCCGGGCGACCAACAGCTGGGCGAAGCGGTACGCGGCCTGGCAGGCAAGCACAGCGCCGTGCTACTCGCCAACCACGGCCCGGTTGTCGCCGGTAAAAACCTTGAAGCGGCGGTGTATGCCGCCGAAGAGCTCGAAGAAACGGCCAAGCTGTTTCTGCTGTTGCGCGGCGAAAACCCGCGTGTGCTGACGCCTGAACAGGTTGCTGAATTGGAAGCCCGGTTTCCGAGAGATTAACAGTTATACTTCAATCCAACGCCCCGCCTGATGCGATGCTTCGATGGCATCGATCAAGCGGTTCACACGCACGGCCTCTCGAAAATCAGGGTAGAGCGGGCGGTCGTTGATAATACCTTCCACCAAATCGCGCACCTCGATAATTTTCTGATCGTTATAGCCTAAGCCATGGCCGGGTGCAGGGCTGAAGGCGGCATAGTCAGGGTGTTCAGGGCCGGTCAGCAGCGTGGTAAACCCGCGTCGACCGCTATTCGCTTCGTGGCGGTAGAGTTGCAGCTCACTCATACGTTCCTGATCAAAGACAATCGCTCCTTTGGTGCCCGTCAGCGTATAGGCAAGCCCCATCTTTCTGCCTGCCGCTACTCGTGAGGTTTCAATATTTCCAATCAAGCCATTGTTAAAGCGCAACATTGCTTGGGCCTGGTCATCGTTTTCAACCTTAGCCATACCTGTGCCATCCGCTGTGGGGCGCATGGCAATCACCGTTTGTAGCTGACCACACACCGAAGTGATGCGTTGACCGGTCAGGAACTCGGCCATATTGATAATATGCGAGCCTACATCGCCCAAGGCGCCAGCACCGGCGGTGGCTCGCTGGGTATGCCAATCGTGGGGCTTTTGAGGATCAAGTAGATAGTCCTCATTATGCCGCCCACGAAAATGGATCAACTCGCCAATTTCGCCGCTTGCCACAATATCGCGTGCCAGCTGTGTGGCTGAATTGCGAATGTAGTTAAATCCGACCAGTGTTTTGACGCCTGCCTGTTCGGCAGCCGTGGTCATCTCCTGCGCATCAGCCGTGCTGAGCGCCAACGGCTTTTCGGTGTAAACATGCTTACCCGCCGCAATGGCTGCCAACGCCATTTCTTTATGCAAAAAATTGGGTGCGCAAATATCCACGACATCGACGGCGCTATCCGTCACCAGTGCGCGCCAGTTATCAGTAGCACGAGCAAACCCCCAGGCATTTGCCCGGCTTTGCGCTACCTCAAGATTCACGTCCGCCAGCAGTTCACAAACTGGTCTTGCAGGCAGATCAAAGACACTGGGCGCTGCATTAAACGCTATGGCATGGGCTTTGCCCATAAAACCTGTTCCGATTAAACCAATAGTGAGCGTTTTCATTGTCATTATTCCTGTGAACCAGGCAGGCCATAAGCAAACGCCGAGCAGCGCTCGGCGTTAGTTTTACTCTTCGTTAGCCATTACATGGTGGGCATTGAAAAGTGGTTGGTCTCTTCACGAATACCGCTCGGCCAGCGTTGGGTAATCGTCTTCATACGTGTATTGAAGCGCACGCCATCGGGGCCATGCATATGTAAAGGACCAAACAGAGAACGCTTCCAGCCGCCAAAGCTATGGAATGCCATCGGCACAGGAATAGGAACATTGACGCCCACCATGCCGACCTGGATCTGCTCACAGAATTGACGTGCGGCGTCACCATCGCGGGTAAAAATCGCCGTACCATTGCCGTACTCATGCGTGTTGATCATCGCCACGGCATCGTCAAAACTTGCAGCACGGGCAATGGATAAAACGGGCCCAAAGATCTCCTCAGCATGAATGCGCATGGCTGGTGTTACATGGTCGAAAAGCGTTCCACCAATAAAATAGCCATTTCCCGCACCCTCAATATCGGTCTGGCGGCCATCAATCACTAACTCGGCCCCTTCATCAACGCCGACCTGGATATAGTCAGCGACCTTATCGCGATGCTCATGGGTGATCAGCGGGCCCATATCGTTGTCGGGGCCATCGACCAGGCCCGGCCCGACAGTCAAATTGGCCAGTTCAGCAATTAGTTTTTCTCTTAAACGATTCGCCGTGTCTTCACCCACCGGAACCGCAACGGAAATAGCCATGCAGCGCTCGCCAGCAGACCCATAGGCTGCTCCCATCAGCGCGCTCACCGCCTGATCAAGGTCCGCATCGGGCATAATCACCATATGGTTTTTAGCCCCACCCAACGCCTGAACGCGTTTGCCATGGGCCGATGCGGTCGCGTAAATGTACTCGGCAATCGGCGTAGAGCCGACAAAACTGACCGCCTGGACCCGTTCATCGGTGAGCAGCACATCAACGGACTCTTTATCGCCGTTGACGACGTTAAAGACGCCATCGGGCAGGCCCGCTTCTGTGAGTAGTTCCGCCAGGCGCAGCGGCGTTGAGGGGTCTTTTTCAGAGGGCTTCATGACAAAGGTATTGCCACAGGCCAACGCAATGGGGAACATCCACATGGGGACCATGGCGGGGAAGTTAAACGGCGAGATACCCGCACAGACGCCCAGCGGCTGCATCATCGAGTAGCTGTCCACCCCGGTGCCCACGTTCATGGAGTGCTCGCCCTTTTGTAAGTGAGGGATACCACAAGCAAACTCGACAACTTCCAGGCCGCGAGTCACTTCACCTTTGGCATCGGACAACACCTTGCCGTGCTCACTGGAAATCAATCGCGCTAGTTCGTCGATGTGCTCTTCTACCAATGCCTTAAACTTGAAGAGAATGCGAGCACGCTTAAGCGGCGGTGTTTTTGACCATTCCGTGAAGGCTTCATCAGCGATGCGCACGGCTTCACGCGTTTCATCGGCGGTCGCCAACAAGACCTGGGCACTCTGCTCTCCGGTCGCTGGGTTATACACCGGTGCATAGCGTTCGCTGCTACCAGATGTAAGCTGGCCGTTAAGATAATGGGATAACGTCTTCATGCAAGCTCCTGTTTAACGGATAGTCCTGGCACTGACTAATGAGTGGCATTGGCAACATCGAAGCCTGCCTGCTCGGCAAGATCGTGCAAATTACGGTAGCCCAAGCGGGCATACGTCAATGGGTGAGCAACTTCGGGGTCTTGCTCTGCCTCCACAACAAGCCAGCCCTGATAGCCCTGTTCACACAGGTGCGTTAACGCCGGTAAAAAATCCACATCGCCATCACCAGGCACGGTAAAAAGACCATCCAGCACGCCATTTAAAAAGCTTTTATCGCGGTTACGCACAGCCTCAAGTACAGCGAAGCGTAGGTCCTTGCAGTGCACATGATGAATACGTGTGCTGTAACGCTGGGCGATAATTAATGGGTCGCCCCCTGCGCCACGCAAATGTCCAAAGTCAAGCAGTAAACCCACACCATCCCCGGTGCTATCCATCAAACGCTCAACGTCTGCCTGGCTTTCAATCACCGTGCCTAAATGGTGGTGATACACCAGCTGGATGCCTTGTGACTTAAGGTAATCTCCAACGATATCCAGACCGCTGCATAAACGCTGCCAATCGTTTTCAGAAAGATGTGGGCGCTGAGAAAGAGGGCGCTGTTGGTCACCGTGCACGCACCGAGATACTTCACAGAACACCATAACGCTGGCCCCACACTGCTTGAGCAGGTTCAAATGGTCCTGAACGGCCGCAATCTCTTCCTCAGGGCTCCTTTCCAACAGATGGGCGGAGTACCAGCCGGATACCAGAGCCAGTTCATGATCCTTTAACACCTTACCCAAGGCATCCGGTGTTCGCGGGAACTTGTTGCCTAGTTCGAACCCTGTAAAGCCCGCTTCGCGACCTTCCTGCAAACAGGTTTCCAATGGTGTCGAAGTACCCAAACTGGGTAAGTCATCGTTGGTCCAAGTGAGTGGATTGATCCCCAGCGTAACGGTTGGCATAGCATGTATCCTTATCGTTATTGGATGATTAAACAGGCTCAGCGCGCTTGATGCTGCTTGGCATCGCGGTAGCCTTGATAAGCGGATGTGACCCGCTCTCGGGAAGAGACCTCGGGCACGGCCACTTCCCACCAGGCGCCGCCTTCCTCGGTGCTGGGGATCGGGTCCGTGTCCAGGGTAATCACATAGGTAGTAGCCGCTTGACGGGCGCGCACTAGCGCTTGCTCCAGCTCGGCAATCCCCGTAACCGATTCAGCCTGACAACCCAGTGCTTTCGCATGGGCCGCAAAATCGGTTTTGGGTGCGCCCACCTCGACACTGCGGCAATCCTTAAGCAAGTTATTGAACCCTTCTCCTCCCGTTGCGTGCTGAAGCCTGTTAATGCATCCATAGCCGCGATTATCCAATACAACGACGATCAACTTATGACCCAACATTACCGAGGTGGCGAGCTCTGAGTTATGCATCAGGTAACTACCGTCACCAACCATGACGACCACTTCGCGCTCAGGCTTGGCCATTTTGACGCCCAAGCCGCCGGCAATCTCATACCCCATGCACGAGAAGCCGTACTCCACGTGATAGCTTCCAGGGCCCGAACACTGCCATAGCTTATGCAGTTCCCCCGGCAACCCGCCAGCCGCACACACCACGGTTACGTCGTCCCCTGCCTGGCGGTTAACAGCGCCGATTACCTGAGCATCGGTGGGTAATGGAAGGCCTTTATCTGCCGTCACCCGTTTAACCACGTCAGCCCATTCACGCTTTAGCGCTACTGCCTTCTCTCGCCAGCTATCCGATGCACGCCATTCACCCAGCTCACCGTCAAGCTGCTGTAAGCCAACGCGCGCATCGCTGATAAACGGTATCGCGTGATGTTTGAGGCTATCAAAACGACCAACGTTAAGGGCGATAAGCGTTTTTTCACGACGTTCAAACAGCGCCCGGGATCCAGTCGTAAAATCCTGCAAGCGAGTTCCAATTGCTAAAATAACATCCGCCTGTTCAGCCAAACGGTTGGCGGCGGCGCTACCGGTGACACCAATCGCTCCTACGGCGAGCGGATGGCTATCCGCTAACGCGCCTTTCCCCGCCTGTGACTCGGCGACAGGGATACCGTGCGCTTGTGCAAAGTTCGCCAGCATTTCGCAGGCATCGGCGTAATGCACCCCGCCCCCAGCAATGATTAGCGGCCGCTTTGCCTGCTTAAGTGCGGCAGCAGCTTGCTGTAACTCGTCAAGCGCAGGTGGCGAGCGGCGAATGCGGTGTACTTTGGGAGTAAAAAAAGCGTCTGGATAATCGTAGGCAAATGTTTGCACATCCTGCGGCAGGGCAAGCGTTGCCGGGCCACAGTGTTCAGGGTCAAGTAGTGTGGCAATTGCCTGAGGCAGGCTAGTGAGCAGCTGCTCAGGGCGGCTGATGCGATCAAAATAGCGTGACACGGGACGAAAACAGTCGTTAACACTAATCGTCGGGTCACCAAAATGCTCGACCTGCTGAAGCACCGGGTCAGGAGCACGCGTGGCAAACGTGTCGCCCGGTAATAACAAAACAGGAAGGCGATTGGCATGAGCAAGTGCTGCCGCCGTCACCATATTGGTCGCGCCTGGCCCAATGGAACTGGTCGCGGCCATCAGGCGTTTTCGCCCGTTCGCTTTGGCAAAGGCAATCGCCGCATGAGCCATGGTTTGCTCGTTATGGGCACGATACGTCGGCAGCGTTTCCTTGACGTGATAAAGCGCTTCGCCCAAACCGGCTACATTGCCATGGCCAAAAATCGCAAATACACCTTCAAACAACGGCACATCGATGCCATTTATATCAATACGCTGAGCTGCCAGATATTTGACTAACGCCTGGGCCATGGTGAGTCGGATCGTTCTCATCTCATGCCTCCTCCGTATAGGGCAGCGTTTGCGGCTGGCTATTTCGTAACTGCCGCCACGCGTGAATCAATTCGGCATAATTGCTGGCCACCTCCTGGACCAAACTGACGTTATCAAGGCGGCCTGCCAACCATTCGCGACTTGCATGCGCAAACAGCGTGCGTCCTACCGTAAAGCCCTTGCAGCAAGGGTGCCTGGCCGCTTCCATAAAACCCTGCTTCATTTCCGCCATAGGCGCGTCCAACCCCAGCAGGACAACACCACGACAGTAAGCGTCTTCACGGTTAATAATTTCGCCAACGGCTTTCCATGCAGCGCCAGACATCATGGGTAGCTTCCACCAGTCGGGGCGAATCCCTAGGTTGTAAAGCCGTTGCAGGCTACGCGGCAGCGTTGTGTCATCACAGGTCATATCGGCCGGCGGGATGACCTCAATCAACAGCTCCAGACCTTGTGAACAGGCTGATTGATAAAGCTGGCGAAGGCGTTCTTCCTGTTCCAAGCGCAGGGGTAAGGCATCGTCCGGGTGGTAGAAAACGAGGCACTTGATAATCTGCTCGCGGGGCCAATGGCGCAGGCATGAGCCCAAGTCATCGCCATGCTGAAAACGTAGCGGGCGTGAGCCGGGTAGCTCAACGGGGCGGCCAATCCACCAGCCCTGTCCACTTGCCTGATTGAGGGCATCCTGGCCAAGTACATCGTCGACCAGAATCGCTGGCGTGGCGAGGCCACCGCGTTTTGCGCCCTCCTCGGCGGCCGTTACCAGGAGTTTTTTAAGCTTGGGTAATTGGGTGACCTCCGCTTGCTCATCACGCGCCATATCAGTGAGCTGGCGACGATGATCAAAGGCCAAACCAAGCACTTCAGGCCATTGAGCAGGCACACGCGTTGTTACACGGTGCAGGTGATTTAAACGTTTATCTACATCCGGCCGAGGTACATCATCACGGCGTGCCAGATAATCAAACAGTTCATCCTCGGTTGGCATAGCGGGCGCGCACCCATGGCGAGACACCACCAGCGCACCGCACGCGTTGGCGTACTGAGCACTGGTTTGCCAAGACTCATCACGCAGCCAGCCACGCAGCAGGCCGCTCATAAAGGCATCGCCCGCGCCCAGTACGTTGAGCACCTCTACCTGTACCCCTTCGATCAAAATGCCGTCTTCAATACGTGGAGGAATATCCCCTTCAAATACCACGCAACCTAATGGGCCCAGTTTGCACACCAACGTGGCCGCACTTACCTGGCGTACGTTGCGTAAGGCTTCCAGGGTATCCGTACTGCCGCCCGCAATGTGAAACTCCTCTTCCGTGCCGACAATCAGATCAAAATCAACCAGCCATTGCTGCAGGTCCGTGGTCACTTTGTCATCAGCAATAAAACGGGTTTCACCATCGCCGGGGTGGGTCAGCCCCCACAGTACGGGGCGATAGTCGATATCCAGCACACGCTTAACATTCGCGCGGGCCGCTGCGTCCAGTGCCTTTCGGCATGCTTTTCGGGTGGTTTCGGTTGAAAGGTGAGTACCGGTAATCGCAAGCGCCTTGGCCCTCGCAATAAAGTCAGGATCAATGGCTGCAGCATCAATAGCCATATCTGCACAATCGCGCCGGTAAAACAGCAGCGGAAAGCTTTCACGGTCTTTCAAGGCCAGCAGTACCAAGCCCGTATGGCGCTCAGGATCGGTTTGTAGCGCGGAAGTATCCACTCCTGCTCGCGAAAGCTCTTCACGCACAAAGTGGCCCATTTGCTCGTTGCCCACCCGTGAAAGCATGGCCGACTTCAGCCCCAAGCGGGCAGTCCCGTAGGCGACATTGCCGGAACTCCCGCCCAGGTACTTGGCAAAACTCGCCACATCCTCCAAGCGGCTACCAATTTGCTCGGCATAAAGATCAACGGCCACACGTCCCAAACAAATCAGATCAAGTGGCTGTTGTTGTCCATTATTATTCAGCATAAACGTCTCCCCACGTCACTCGTGGTGGTACTGAGTATCAAGTACTAGGTCCCGGGTTTATAGAAGTGCTTTGGGCAGTTGCCGATAGACACTTATCCAGAAGGCATACAGTGGCGTTTAAAGTGAAAAGACCGTTCGGAATCTTTCAAGCGCAAGTTCATCATCACCCGATGCCCAGCCCTCTAGCCCCACCGTGCCGCGGTAGCCTATGTCGTTCAGCGCGCTGGCTATGGCTGCGTAGTTAATCTCGCCAGTTCCCGGTTCACAGCGCCCCGGCACATCGGCTACCTGCACTTCTCCAATGTAGGGAGCACAGCGATGAATCAGCTCAATAAGGTTACCTTCGCCAATTTGGGCGTGATAAACGTCCAACATGATGCGCAGGCTGGGGCGATCAACACTTTCTACAAGCGCCAGCACGTCCGCCAAACGGGCAAACGGCACGCCGGGATGGTCAACGTCGGTATTGAGATTTTCCAGCACAAAAGTGACACCGTGCTGTTCACCTAAATCCGCCAGTCGGTTCAAGGTTTCCCGCGCTTTGAGCCACATGGCTCCGGTCAACTGGTAGCAAGGTGTTACGGGAAGGCCTTCAGCATTCAATCCAGTGCCGTGCAGGTTAAGGCGTGGAATACCAAGTCGCTTGGCTATCTCGACCGACGCAGCCGCCGTGTGCAGTAGCTCATCCGCGCCAGCATCATCTGCCAGAGTGCCAGAGACGTAACCGGTCATGGATGAGAACACTGCGCCACTATTGGCCAGCGCTTCAATGTCATGCCGAGTCCAGTCCCAAATTTCCACGTTGAAACCTAGCTCGTCGATGCGCTTAACGCGCTCAATCATTGGCTGATCGCAGAAGACCATTTCAGCGCAAACGGCCAGCGTAAATGGCGACGATGAAGTGGATATGCTCATCATGGCTCCTTAGTAGCCGCCTGCCACATGTTCCTTGACGGGGTCATCAGCACTTCTTCCACCGACTAGGGAACCGGGCTGGCTAGCGGCATCGCCATTGGCTTTCTTTTCGCGGTCACAGCGTTGAAACTCAGCGAGCTCAGCATCCAGGCTCTCAAGTTCAGCCCCACCGGCCATCATATTGAGCACTTCTTCGCGGGTAACGTCTTCTTTACGATAGGATCCCAAGCTGCCGCCACGTGATAACAAGGTAAACGCATCGGCTACGGGGTAAGCGTGATGGACGTTATGAGTGATAAAGATAACCGCCAGCCCATCCGCACGTGCCTTAGCGATATAACGCAAGACCACCGAGGCCTGTTTGACACCAAGCGCTGATGTGGGCTCATCCAGAATCAGCACTTTGGCCCCAAAATAAACCGCTCGAGCAATGGCGACACATTGGCGCTCGCCACCGGAAAGGGTACCGACAGGCTGGCTGGGGTCACGTACATCAATACCGATCTTTGACATCTCTTCTTTGGCGATCCGGTCGGCGTATTTCCAGTTAATGCGCTTTAACGGTCCCCAGCCTACGGTGGGCTCACGCCCCATAAAAAAGTTACGGGTAATCGACATCAGTGGCACCATCGCCAGATCCTGGAAAACCGTCGCAATACCGGCATCCAGCGCATAAGCAGGTGATTTAAAATGCACCGGCTCGCCCCCCAGCAGCATTTCACCCTGGGTAGGTTGATGAACACCGGAAAGCGTTTTGATCAGCGTGGATTTTCCGGCACCGTTGTCTCCGAGCAGGCACATTACCTCACCGGAATACACCTGCATGGAAATGTCACTTAAGGCGATGACACTGCCAAAGTGCTTACTGACACTGCGCATTTCGATCATTGGAGTACGTGTTGTCATATTACTTGGCCTCCATTGCTTTCTTGCGCATGTAATTGTTGAACAGCACAGCCACTAGCAGCATGACGCCAAGGAAAACCTGGAACCAGTCGGTGTTAACACCGGTGTAAAAGATGCCCATCTGCACCATGCCGAAGATCAGTGCACCCAGCGCCGCGCCAATGGCAGAGCCGTAGCCACCGGTCAGCAAAGCCCCACCAATCACCACGGCAATAATGGCCTCAAGCTCCTTCAACATGCCGCGAATAGTGTCCGCTGAGCCGGTATCCATCACCTGGATGCAGGCAAAAATAGTGGCGGAGAAGGCGGTAAACATGAACAGCGAGATTTTAACCCGGTGCACCGGCACGCCCGAGTTACGTGCCGCGTTAGCGTCACCGCCGCTGGCGAAGATCCAGTTACCGTAAGGAGTACACAACAGCACCCAGGTTGCCAAGGCAGTTAAGCCCAGCCACCAGACGATTGAGACGGGAATTCCCGAGACCACGGGGTTGCCCGCAAAGTTGGTCGCTATCCAACCATTAGTGGCCATCCAACTGAAGAGTCCGGTCGCGACTTCACCCGAAAAGAGCGCTGCAAACCAGTCGCCGGGGATATGTTCATGCACCCCGCCCACTTGGGTCCGCCCGGTGAGTAAACGGCTGACACCGATCGCCAGGCCACGCAAAATAAACAGGAACCCCAGCGTTACAATGAAGGAAGGCAGCCCAGTGCGATTAACCAGGTTGCCGTTAATCCAACCGACCAGGCCCGCACAGCTAAACGCCAACAAGATAGCGGCCCACAGCGGCCAGCCATACTCCACTGCGGGGATAGCGATCAGAATGCCCGCCAACCCAATCATTGAGCCAATCGACAAGTCAAATTCGCCGCCAATCATTAGTAGCGCCGCAGCGGTGGCGATAATGCCGAGCTGAGCGGCTACTTCAAGAAAATTAATGATCCCCGCAGGCGTAAACATGCCGGTGCCGCTAGAGGCAACGATAAAGAAAGAGAGAACCAAAACAGCTCCCGCCAAGGCTCCCAGTTCCGGCCGGTTTAGCGCTTTCTTCCAAAATGAGACTCTCTGGATACGTTCGTCCTGGGGAACATCCGCTGTCGTAGCAGGCTGTTTGACTTCATTGGAATTCATGGCGATCGACTCCCAAGGCTCGGCACCGTCGAGCCTTTTGAATAGGTAATATTCAGCGAATACCCTGACTGCTCAGCTCAACGACCTGTGCGGCGTTTTCCTGGGTTACAAAACCGGGGCCGGTAGCTACGTCACCTGCCGGTAGCAGGCCGTTCTTAACGAACTGATCAAGGAACATGACGGGCAAGTAACCCTGCATGTATTGCTGTTGGTCGATCGCAAAATCCAGCTCGCCCGCTTCAAGGGCTTCCAGGATGCCGGGAGAAAGGTCAAAGGTGCCAAGCGTGAACATATCGGTTGCCCCTTGATCACGCATGGCGCGGATCATCGGTTCGGCGGAAAGCGGTCCAAGCGTTAGTACACCGCGAACATCTTCGTTCTGATTCAGGTAAGCGATGATGGCATTGCGAATACTGGTAGGGTCATACGTTGTCGCGAGCTGCTCGGCATTACCGTTAAAACCGTCAACAAAACCATCACAGCGCTGATCAAGTCCCTGGTTGCCCTGCTCATGGTTGATGCAGACGCCTTTTTCAACACCCATTTCCTGCATGCGCTCAGCCGCTTGCTTACCCGCCTCGTATTCACTTTGTCCTACATGAAGCCGGGCGCCATAATTGCGCGCCACGTCGCCACCCGAGTTGATCGTAATCACAGGGATGCCGTTATCAACCGCGCTTTGGACAACGCCGCCCAAGGCATTTTCGTCGGTGAAAGACAGAATCAAGCCATCTGGGTCAGAGGCTATCGCCGCTTGCACGAGTTGCTGCATCTGGGCCATATCAAACGTAGAAGGTGCTCGGTATTCAAGCGTTGCACCCACCGTTTCAGCCGCCGCTTCCGCGCCATTTTTTACAATGGACCAGAAGGGATCAGACGGGACACCGTGCGTTACCATGACAAAGCGACTGCTTTCTGCATACGCGGCAGAACTCATCAAACCAGCAGCGGCGGCAGCCGATAGCCATCGCGCTACACCACAAGATAGACGTGCCATAATTAATTCCTCTTAGCATTATCATTGTTGGTTGGGAAGTGGCATTAAATGCCTTGGCGCTATGAAATATAGATTCTGAAAACAAAAAGTAGCAAATTATTTATTCTAAACTTTGGTAGTGATGGAATATTTATTTCAATCAACTAGACTGCATTTTAGCTCGCCACTGGGCATAGTTGACCGGTGGCCTACGATTAAACGCTGAGGAACGTTCATGCAGCAGCCACCACAAAGTTATCGTGAGCTGGAAGTGCTACTCACTGCCGAGTATGGATCGCTAAGCAAACGACTCCAGCAAACTGCACGCTTCATGCTTGATCATCCTCAAGAGGTGGCGCTAGCCACTGTGGCTAAAATTGCCGAACAGGCGGACGTCACGCCCTCTACGCTGATTCGCCTGGCCAACAGTTTAGGTTTTAAGGGCTTTTCCGAAATGCAGCAGCTGTTTCGTAGCCGCTTAGTGAATGAACTACCCAATTACACTGAACGTATTCGTGCAGTGCGTAGCGCGACGGGAGAAACGCCGAATAGCACACAGTTGCTATGGGAATTTTCGGATGCCAATCGCGACGTCCTGGAGCAGCTACCGAGCCGTATTGACCCTGCAAGCCTCGAAGAAGCACTGGATATCTTTGAAAAAGCACATGCGATTCACGTTATGGGTGCCAGGCGTAGCTTTGTGGTTGCAAGCTATATGACCTATGCCTTGGCCCATGTGGATAAACCCGCCTTACTGGTGGGTGGCTTGGGAGGCATGTACCGGGAGCAGCTGCGTGCCATGAGCCAGCACGACGCCCTGCTAACGATTAGCTTTGCGCCCTATGCTGAGGAGGCCCAGCAAGCGTGCGAATATGCCAAGCAGCGTAACCTGCCCATTATCGTGATTACCGACTCAAGCTTAAGCCCACTCGCCCGTTTGGCGGACGTTGTCTTTGTGGTGCAGGAGGCAGAAGTGAAGAGTTTTCGCGGTTTGACCGCCTCACTATGTTTGACCCAAGCCTTGGCGATTTCTTTGGGTGTACGCCAGGACAAGGCACGCGAAAAGAGCGCTACAGCAGCACCGATATAGATATAAAAGACATAGACATAGAAAAAGACACGTCATACCCAGCAATCCAACACACCTGAATGCCAAGAATAAAACAGGAGGGATTATGAAACTCGCACTCATCGGCGCTGGGCGCATCGGTAAGGTGCATGCCCAAGCTATCGACTTACACCCCGACATTACCCTCGCCGCAGTGGCCGATTTCCATCCGCCCGCTGCCGAAGCGCTGGCCACGCAGTACGGTAGCCTCGCCGTTGATGTCGATGCAATTTTTGCAGACGCTACCATTGATGCCGTTTTGATCGCCTCAAGCACCCCAACGCACGCGGAGTACCTGGAGCGGGCGGCACGCTCAGGTAAAGCGATTCTCTGCGAGAAGCCCATCGCGCTTGACCTGGCGCGCACTCGGGACGCGCTACAAGTGCTTAGTGAACATCCGGTTACCTGCGCGCTCGGCTTTAACCGCCGTCACGACCCTCAATTTGCAGCGCTTAAAGAAGCGATTGCTCAGGGGCGTATTGGCGCGTTGGAAACCTTGACGATCATCAGCCGTGACCCTTCACCGCCACCTGCTGAGTACGTGGGTGACTCGGGCGGGCTATTTCGCGACATGATGATTCATGATCTGGATATGGCGCGCTGGCTCCTTGATGAGCCGATCGAAAGCATCTTTGCTGTAGGCAGCTGCTTGATCGACCCCGCCATTGGCGAAGCAGGCGATATCGACACTGCCATGGTCACGCTCACCACTGCGAGCGGAAAGCTCTGCCAAATCAGCAACTCCCGACGCGCCTGCTATGGTTATGATCAGCGTATTGAGGCCTTTGGAAGCGAAGGCATGCTGCAGGCGCAAAACGAGAGCGACACACGGCTGCGCTTTACAGGCGCTTCTGGCCAAGTGGAAGAAAAGCCTAAGTGGTTTTTCCTGGAGCGCTATGCGCTAGCCTACCGGTTAGAGATCGGTGATTTTGTGGATGCTTGGAAAGAGCAGCGCGCACCGCTAGCAGGTGCTCAGGACGGCTTGGAAGCCCTGCGTTTAGCTGATGCGGCGGAGCGTTCACTGCGAGAGGGGCGCAAAATACTGCTGGAGGCAGCAGTTTAAACATCCGCTCAATTTTTTCTTGCTCACCTCTTACCTACTCAAAACGTCTAGCAGCGCTCAAAGCGCTAGCTTTTAGAAGGAGCGATATATGGCTTCACTACTGGTACGTCCCACCGCCCCTGATGAGCAGGGCACTATCATCAACGTGACTCCCGCCTCAGCGGGCTGGGAACACGTTGGCTTTCGGGTCCACACGCTTGCCAAGGGTGCACGAATTGAAGCCAGCACGGGTGACCAGGAGGTCTGCCTGGTACTGCTAACCGGACGTGCCAATGTCGTCAGCGGCGAGCACTACTTTGAAGATATCGGCGAGCGGATGGATATCTTTGAACAGATTCCACCCTACGCCGTTTATTTGCCCAATGGCGCAAGCTATCAGGTAGAAGCCACTACCGACCTGGAGCTTGCGGTATGTGCTGCCCCCGGGCTGGGCAACCATGCACCGCACTTGATCGCTCCGGATAACATTAAAAAAAGCACCCGTGGGCAGGGCAGTAACGTTCGTCATGTGCATGATATTCTGCCGGAAAACGAACCCGCCGATAGCCTACTGGTGGTGGAGGTGTTTACGCCTGAGGGTAACTGGTCGAGCTATCCGCCACACAAACACGATGTAGATAACTTGCCTCACGAGTCATTATTGGAAGAGACTTACTATCACCGCATCAATCCCTCCCAGGGCTTTGCCTTTCAGCGTGTGTATACCGACGACCGCTCGCTTGATGAAACCATGGCCGTGGAAAACGGCTGCTGTGTGCTGGTACCCAAAGGCTATCATCCAGTGGGCGCACCTCATGGCTACTCGCTCTACTATTTGAACGTGATGGCAGGGCCTAAACGCGCCTGGCAATTTCACAATGACCCCGACCATGAGTGGTTGATTAACCGCTAAATCGGCCTGCTCTGTGCCTGGCAACGTTCACCAAATGCTATCCTTCCATGCCCCGCCTGCGCGGGGTTTTCGCGTTAAGCGTTCGACTTCAGACTTTTAAGGGATTGCCATGCTGCCGGATTACTCCATTATCGCTTGGCTATTGATCGGATTTTCGGTGTATCTGACGGGCGTCTCAAAAGGCGGCTTTGCTGGTGGTTTTGGCACGCTTTCGGTGCCGCTGATGGCACTGGTGATTAGCCCCACGCAGGCCGCAGGCCTATTGCTGCCGCTACTGCTGGTAATGGACGTATTGGCAGTGAAAGCATGGTGGGGCAAGCATGACATGGGCGAAGTATGGCGATTTCTGCCTGGGCTCTTCGTCGGTGTTGCGGTGGGCACGCTGCTCTTTGGCAGCCTAAGCGAACAGGGCGTTCGCCTGGTGCTGGGGGGTATCTCGGTAGTGTTTGCTGCGTATATGCTGTTAAAGCCATTGGCCGCCAAGCCTATCTCAACGCGTTGGGCGCTGCCTGCCGCCAGCGTGTGTGGCTTCACAAGCTTTATTGCCCATGCAGGCGCCCCTCCACTTAACCTGTACCTGCTGCCACGAAAACTGCCCAAAGAGACCTTTATCGCCACCTGCGTTGTCACCTTTACTGCGGTTAACGTGATTAAACTGGGCCCGTACCTATGGCTTGGCGAAATCAATATGACCAGCGCCTGGGCATCGCTACTCTTGGTGCCGATCGCTTGGGTAGGCGTGCGCAGCGGCCTTTGGCTACAGAGCCGGGTTAATGAGCAGTTGTTTTATCGCCTGGTAATACTGGCCATGTTTCTGGTGGGCATTAATTTAATTTGGCAGGCGTTGGCGCCTTAAGAGATGAACGCCTCCCAATACAATGTATGCGTAGGGTGTCTTTACAACTGAAAACCTGGTAGCGGCCAGGTTCGCCAGTCCAGCCTCTGCCACCCTTCAAGACTCGCGACCTCAGCCAGTACAGGGTCGGGATTAACCACCACGGGGCAATCGACATATTGCAGAAGCGGTAAATCGTTGCGGGAGTCCGAGTAGAACATGGTGTGGCTGGGGGTAATCTGATGCTCCATTAGCTACTGCTGTAAGCGCAGCACTTTACCGCCGCGGTAAGAGAAAATGCCCTCACTCTCACCGGTATAACGCGCTTCTTCTGCCTCTTTATCAATACTAAGATCCACCGCCAGCACGTGGGCAATTCCCAGCATCTTGGCAATAGGCGCGACCAAGTGGCGCGACGAGGCAGAAATCAACACTAATGTATCGCCCGCCTGACGATGATCAGCCAGGCAGGCCAAGGCTTGAGCGAATATACGCGGCTGGATATGCGTCGCAACAAAACGCTCTACCTCTTTTTCTACCTCAGTAACGAGCCTGTTCTTAAGCGGCGCCAGCGTCATCGCCAGATACTCTTCCAACTTTAATTGACCCGCATGATAAGCCTGCTGCATCTGCTCAGCTCGGGCGAGAAAGGCTTCGGCACCGCTGATCCAACCCTGCTCGAACATCCATAAATTCCAACGGTCGCTGCAATCTCCATCCAAGAGAGTATCATCAAGGTCAAACAAGGCCAGCCGCATAAAGCACTCCTATCGTCGCGGATTGACGGCGCGCAGGATATGCCACGAATCATGGCAAAAAGATGACAACCGCAAGCCATTCGTTGTTACTCACCCGCTGTACAAGCGCTGTTCATTGCATCAGCATGGAAGACGTCGACGCCTACGGGGTATATGATTGACGAAAGTACTGACAGCCGCTGCCCGCTACGCTGACAACACACAAGGAGATTATCCCATGACGGGCCCTTTAGTATCAGTCGATACGCTCTACATAACACTGACTGATGAACTGCCAGCGTTTTTGAGCCAATCACTTTTACAGTGCAAGAGCCTACCAACGCTACCGTCTGTAGCGCTTAAAGTGCTTGATATAGCCCGTTCATCAAGTTCAACCTTGAGCGATTACGCCAAAGCGATTGAACACGATCCGGCGTTAACACTGCGCCTCATTGCGCTCGCGAATAGCGCCTATTACACGCGCTCAGCGCCACCTGTTCAAACCTGTATTGAAGCCATGCAGCGTCTTGGAATAAACGCAACGCTGCCCGTTATATTAGGGTTTAGTTTGTTTCAAGAAGCGCCTAATCGTCATCAGGCTTGGCAACGCACCATCACTGCTGCCCTGGTAGCCCGCTATTTGGCTGAGCAGCTATGCCCTGACGAAAGTGGCAGCGTATTTACACAGGCGCTACTACAAGATATTGGCATATTAGCGTTACAGGCAGCCTACCCTGAAGAAGCCGACAAACTCTATACCGATACTTCCTTATCACATGCTGAAATAACGCAAGCAGAGCAATGCTGCTTTGGCTGCGACCATACACTGGTTGGCGCTTGGCTAGCCTCTAAATGGGGAATGTCCAATCACGCGGCGATGGCTATACGCCAAAGCCATGAAAGCTTTTTAGTCAGTGATAAAGCACTCCTCTGCCTTCGCTTGTCAGGGCCCATTGCCGATGCCTTGCTATCCAATAACCCAGCATCTCAACTGGCAGCTTTGTTATATCAACTCAAGACCGTTAGCTATGCCGACACGCTGCAGCTAGACGAAGTGCTTTATAATGTTCAACATCAGACTAACCTGATTGCCAATGTGATGAACATGAACGCGCCCATAGAGGTCGATAGCACGGCCCTGTTGGCGGAAGCTCAGCAGCTACTCTTTCAACACACCTTGGCACTGGGCACTCAGCTGGATAACCAGAAACAGGCTTTGACCTCGCTACGTTATCCTGATGCCTTACAAAAGAAAGAGCAGAGTCTGCGCGATGCGGCCGTAGCCATTCGCCACTCAGGGTTAACACGCAGGAATAAAAAAACGGATTAAGCAGTGCGCAGGTTAACGCTAAAAACAGGCCGCGCGATCGCAGCCTGTCAGGTTAACTATTCATCGCATAAGGCAGATAAAGCGCTATCGCGGGGAAAACATGCATCAAGGCAATCGCCAGCAGCATCAGTAGGAAGAAAGGCAGCGTCGCGCGGGTGATAGTTAAAATATCCTTGCCGGTCAGCCCCTGAATGACAAACAGGTTAAAGCCTACCGGCGGGGTGATTTGCGACATTTCCACCACGACCACCAGATAAATACCAAACCAGATAAGGTCGAACCCAGCAGCGCTGACCACCGGCATGATAATCGCGGTTACCAGTAGAATCAGCGAGATACCGTCTAAAAAGCAGCCCATGATCAGCAAGAGTGCTGTCAGAGCAATAAGCAGCATGGTGGGTGATAACCCCATCTCGCTAATCGCGCGCGCCAACTGCATGGGGACTTGGGTAAAGCCCATCGCCGAGGTAAGAAACGAGGCGCCGGCAATAATAAACGCGATCATGCACGCCGTACGAATGGCCGCGAATAGCGAGCTTTTAAATATCTGAATGGTGAAGTGGCCGTTCCAGCGGGCAATGGCCATGGATAGTACCACCCCTACCGCTGCGGCTTCCGTAGGTGACGCCAGCCCGCCGTAGATCGAGGTGATGATACCGCCAATCAACAGCAGAATTGGCATTAATGCCCAGGTATTACGTAGCTTCTCAGCGAAGCTCATGTCTGACTCATCTTCGCCGGTAAGGCCTTCCCGATTACCTTTAATAAGTGCCCAAAGTATGAGGTAGACCATAAACATCGCCAGAATCATTAGGCCTGGGCCGACGCCTGCCATGAATAGCCGTGAAATGGATTGCTCGGTCACCACACCGTAAACAATCAGCATGATGGAGGGTGGAATTAACAAACCTAGCGTTGAGGCACTAGCCAACGTACCGATAGCCATATTGCTGTCATAGCCGCGGCGTTCAAGCTCCGGCAGGGTCATTTTACCCACGGTGGCGCAGGTAGCGGCTGATGAACCACACACCGCTGCAAACATACCGCTGCCGATAATATTGGTATGCAGCAAACGCCCAGGTAGGCGGTTGAGCCAGGGCGAAAGACCGCGAAACATATTGTCCGCAAGCCCAGAGCGGAACAGGATCTCGCCCATCCAGATAAACATCGGCAGCGCCGTTAAATCCCATCCATAGCTCGCTCCCCAAAAATCAGAGGCAAGAATCGGCCCTGGGTCAAACGGGCTAAAGAATGCCAATACCACCCACGCGGTACCGATTAGGGCAAAAGCGATCCATACGCCCCCGCCCAGCAAAAGCAATAATGTAAAAATCGTTGCCAAACTGAGTGTTAACACGAGGTCTTCTCCAACATAACGAGGCCAAGCAGCGCTGGCAGAGAGTTAGTGCATTTCGCTGTCATCAGTGGATGTCGCTTCGCGAAAACTGGACGGGTCACGCTTTGCTATCCGCAGTGCGATAATCAGCGCCTCAATCAAGGCAAGGCTGAGTAGCCCTACGCTGATGACCAGGACGCTTTGGGGTATCCACAGCGGTATGGATAAAAACCCCGATGACACATCGTTGTATTGAAGGCTTTCTCTTGCCAACCCAATCAGGCCATAACCGAGTATCAAGCTAATCGCTAAAGCAATCAGCAGGCCGACCACTTCAAACCACACTCGAATGGCCGAAGGTAGTCGTGAAATCAACAGCGTCACGCGAATATGGGCGTGATGCACGAAGGTATACGCCAAGCCAAGGAAGGTGGCGCCCACCAGTAAATAGGCCGCCATCTCGGAAACACCTGTGATACTGATGCCCAGGCGGTTGAGCCCCACCAGTATCAACAGCGCATCGATGGCACGAAAAGCCACCTGCAGTGCAATGAGTGCACAAATCGCGATCATACACACCGCGGCACCCCAAGCACCTAAACGGTAGAGTCTGTCGAATTTAAACGTCATGTTCGTTATCTCACCGAGCGCGTGGGTGAAAATAGGCGGCCAGTGCCGCCTCCAGAAAGGTCTTATGCCGTTTAGTTGCCTTGCTGCTCCCGGTAACCTTCCAAGGCAGCTTCCGCTTCGTCATCAGCACGGCTTAGCCAGTCCTGAAAGAGCTTATCGCCCGCTTCCTGAAGGGCCGCGGCGACCTCTTCATTCGGAGTCGATACAGTGATGCCGTTTTCTTCAAGCGCGGCGAGGCTCGCGTCGTTATCGTCACGGCTCATCTGCCAGCCACGCTCTTCAGCGCGTTCAGCCGCTTCCATCAAGGCCTCCTGAGTCGCCTCATCCAGGCGGTCAAAACTGCGCTGGCTGATAAACACGATGTTTTTCGGAAGCCATAAGTTGGCATCGGTGTAATAGGACACGTAGTCCCATGCCGTCATGGAGTTACCGGTAGAGCTTGAAGTAATCATGGCGTCTACACGGCCGGTACTGAACGCGGTGGGGATGTCCGACTCTTCAGTTTCGGTGGGGCTACCGCCGAGGTTATCCACAAACCGCTGGGTATTGATATTCGGGGCTCGCACCCGTAAACCTTCAAACTGCGCAGGATCTGTCAGCTCATTGGCGGTATAAATCCCCTGCGCCGGCCACGCGACGGCGTAAAGCGGAATCAAGCCTTCATCGGCAAATAGTTCAGTAATCATGGGCTTGGTGGCTTGCCATAACGCGTACGCATCATCGTAGCTACCGGCCACGCCGGGCAGCGTATCCACTTCAAAAATCGGGTCATCGTTGGATAGCACCGACATGAACACTTCACCAGCATCAATCGTGCCGCGGCGTACCGACGGTTTGATTTCGCCGTGGGAGACGAGCGAGCCACCGCTATGCACGGTGATGGTCAGTTCACCATCAGTCGCTTCAGCAACATCTTCAGCAAACTGCTTGGTATTTTTGGTGTGGAAGCTAGCGTCACCGTAAGGTGTCGCCATATTCCATTCAGCTGCTTGGGCAGAGGCTGTCGCTGCCAGGCCATAGGCTGTGGCAAACAGTAGGGGGGTCGCAATGCGCATACGCATGGGGTAAGTCCTCTTATTCATATTAGTGGAGGTGTTGCGTTGGGGTTGGTAACGAGAGCACTTGGCTGGACCCAGTGCCCTGGAAATAACGCATTGGTCATCTCGACACGGCGTTCCTGCGCGTAGGCACAGGCCGTTTTTTGGGCTAAACGGCCAACGCCTCTACAAAAGCGGGGATGATTGGCGTGACGCCATATCACATCATAGTTCATCGCCGGTAGCGGTACCGGTAATGCCAAGCGAAAGAGCTCGCCACGCCGCCATTCATCAAGCACCGTGGCAACCGGCAGCGCACCGATACCCAAACCTTCCATCGTCATGCGCACAATCGTCATCAGGGTGCTAACGCTATGGATACGCGGGCTGGTAACGCCCTGCTCGGCCAGGTACTGAACCAGCTCTTCATAAGGGCGGGCCAGTTTGCCAAACGAAATAAACGGCAGCTTCTTACACCAGGCTTCGTCGCTTTCATTGAGCATCCCTGTATGCTGGGGAGATACGAACATGCCCATTTCATACGGGCTTAACGCTTCATATTCGATCTGCTTAGGCGGTAGGTAGCCATTCATGGCCAGTAAGATATCCAGCTCATTACCCATCAGCCGCTCGTTGAGCGCTGGTGAGTAATCCACCGTAAGCTCGATGGTTAAACGCGGATAACGTTCGGTAAGCTGGCGCATGAACTCAGGGAACCAGCTGTGGGCAATGGTTTCGATAGTGCCGAGTCGAAGGGGGGCCGAGTAGTCCTCTTCGCTGTCGAAGAGTTTCATGGCTTCATCACGCTGGCTGAGCATACGTTCAGCATGCAAGAAAAACTCACGCCCACGCATCGTGGGTTGCACCGGGCGGGCCGAGCGCTCCAGCAGCAGTTCGCCTACCGTCGCTTCTAAGCGCGAAATGCGTTCTGAGACTGATGGCTGGGTCAAATGCAGGCGTACGGCCGCCTTGCGAAAGGACCCCAATTTGACGGCCCAAACAAAGGCTTCAAGTTCTTTGAAATCGAGCATAATGTTGCCTAATCCACGCGTGGAATGACCAAAAGGTATCGGCGCTGCCTATCGAAGCGCGTCGACTCACAGAGCAGCGGTTTGGCCCACAGAGCAAGCGATCACTGCAATGTAATTTCAAGTCCAACGGTGGCAATAAAACGCCCCGTTGATGATGCGTGGCTGGCAAGTACATGATTCACTCCGGAAAATGCTTTTTTATCGACCCATTTATTGTGAGTAGCTTGAGTCAAATACGCGTTTTTCTTTATTTTTTATCGAGTGCTTTATTTAGTTGATAATCGTATTACTTCCTATCGTCAACTATTTTTATAAGAAATAACAATACGATAGAAGCTGCCGATATTAAGTATCGTGAAAAACGATTGGTAAATGAAAGAGCCTCTCCCCTATATTAGTTTGGGTTTAATAACGCATCCCAAATAACCTCTGTAATAATAATTGGAGTCGTTATGGTCATTCCCCTACTCAACTGCGACATGGGCGAAAGCTTCGGTAACTGGACGCTTGGGCTGGACGCTGAGGTCATGCCTTTTGTTGACTGCGCCAATATCGCCTGTGGCTACCACGCCTCCGACCCCCACGTAATGCGTCGCACCGTGGCACTGGCTGTTCAGCATGGGGTGCGGATCGGCGCTCACCCAGGCTATCCTGACTTGATGGGTTTTGGGAGACGCTCCATGGCCTGCTCGGCGGCTGAAGTTGAAGATATGATGCTCTACCAGGTCGGCGCACTGGCCGGTATTTGCCGCGCGGAAGGCGCTGAGCTTTCCTACATCAAGCCCCACGGGGCGATGTATAACGACATAGCCGCCAACCCTGAATTGCTGGAAGGTGCAATGCGCGCCGTTCGGGCCTTTGATGCCCGCCTGCCGCTAGTGGTCATGGCAACGGCCGCGCCCGAGCCGTTTTGTGAACTGGCCGCCAGTATGGGCGTGACGCTGTGGTTTGAGACATTTGCCGACCGTGCCTATGAGGCCAACGGCCACCTGGCATCGCGGCGTCTGCCGGGTGCCGTTCACCACGACCAATCGACTATCGTGGCCCAGGCAATCGCGCTTGCTAAAGGCGACGCTCTAACGGCCCGCGACGGCTCATCGCTGCGGCTTCCCTGCGACACGCTCTGTGTTCATGGTGACAACCCTGAGTCGATTGCCGCCGTACGTGCGATCCGTGAAGCTTTCAAGGTGTTGGAGATCGCGTGAAACTGCGTCTTGAAACCGCTGCCATGGACGCCCTTACGGTGCGTCTTTTTGATGAGATTGATGAGCGCAATATGGGCTGGATCATGGCTGCGGACACTGTCCTTCGCCACGCCTTTAACGATGCGCTGATCGATCTTATTCCCTCTTATACGACCCTGCTCGTTCACTACGACTGCCAACGCATGACCTTCGTTGAGGCAACGTCACGAATCCGCGAAGCCCTCAAGGGCCTTCAGCCTGCCGATACACAGCAGGGCCAGCTGCATGAGATCCCGGTGTGGTACGACGCAAGCGTGGGGCCTGAACTACCGGCAGTGGCCCAAGGCGCCGGGTTAAGTATTGAACAGTTGATTGCGCGCCACTGCGGTCACGACTACTGCGTTTTTGCGCTTGGTTTTGCGCCGGGTTACGGCTTTATGGGGCTGGTGGATGAAGACCTGGCCACCCCTCGCCTGAAAACCCCACGACGCCGGGTGGCGGCTGGGAGCGTAGGCATCGCCGAGCGCCAAACGGCGATTTACTCGCTGCTTTCGCCTGGCGGCTGGAATATTCTCGGCCGCACGGCGGTGCCGCTTTTTGAGTACGCAAAACGTGGCGAACCGCTGTTGCGACCCGGCGATAAGGTACGCTTCAAGGCCATCTCTCAAGCCGAATTTGAAGCTGCCGGAGGTGATACAACCCCGTTGGAGGAGCGCGCATGAGCCAAGCCAGCATCACCGTAAAGCAGGCAGGCCCCCTTGCGCTTATTCAGGATGCCGGGCGCTTCGGCGTCGGCCACCTGGGCATTACCCAAAGCGGCGCCGCCGACTGGATCTCATTTCGCTGGGCCAACTGGCTGCTGGGCAACCCGCTTGAGAGCGCCGCGCTAGAGATTGTGATGGGCGGCAACCTGACGTTGGAAACCGACGCAAGCGTGTGCCTGGCTTTAGCCGGTGCCGACCTTGACGCGCGTATTGATGATAAGCCGCTGGCGGTTAACGCGCCCTTCACTCTACGCCCTGGGCAAGCACTCACGTTTCGCCAGCCACGCGCCGGGCTGCGTGCCTACCTCGCCTTTCCCGGTGGGCTTGAGGCGCCAGTGGTATTGGGTAGTCGCGCCTGCACGCCCCGTGAGCAGCTTGGCGGGCTTTATGAGAATGGCAAACCCTTACAGCTCAATGACCGTTTGTACTGGCAGGGCGCGTCCGTGATGCCACGCCGACTTCCAGCAAGCGCTCAACTGCCGATCCCCAACGGTCGCTGCCTACTGCCAATGGTATTAGGTGCCCAGGCGGCCTTCTTTGCGGGCCGCAGCCTCTATCAATTATTTAATCAACCATGGCACGTTGATCAGCGCGCTGACCGGATGGGCATTCGACTTACTGGGCAAGCGCTTGAAAGTAAAGTAAGCGGCGTGATCTCAGAAGGCATCCCGTTGGGAGCTGTACAGGTACCGCCCGATGGCCAGCCGATCATTTTGATGAATGATCGCCAGACCATTGGTGGCTACCCACGCATGGGCGCGATTACCCCCAGCGCCTGTGCCCTGCTCTCCCAGTGCCTGCCCGGCACCGAGGTGTGGCTACAGCCGGTTAGCGCTACTCAGGCTCAGGTTACTCACCGCCGCCAGCTGGCCGTGTGGGAGTGAGCCTTTAAGAAGCGCTCAAATGTCAAAAGGCACCCTGGGGTGCCTTTTGTATTGAACTGCCCGCTAACGGTCAGTTTCGAAGCATCTGTATATCTTTTACTACGATATCGCCATCAACCACAACAGGCTCGTCGTCCAAAAATAACGAGCAATTGCGCATGGGAATATCCAGATGGCAGGCCGTATCGTTGGGCCCGCCCAATTCGTTGTTGGGGCCGGTGGAGAACATCACGTTGCCATAAAAGCTGCGTGGCTCCATGCCCATCCCGCCCGGAAACTCACCGGGCACCATACGGTGCCACTTGGCATCAGGGTTCATGCCCCAGCCAACATGGCTCATGCCCAGGCCACGTTTGTCGTTGAAGCTGTCCATGTAGGATTTAACCAGCTCGGCATCCAAGCCACCTTGAATACCGGTAATCCAGCCCTTCTTGATGGTGTAGGTGATCGGCTCGCGGACATACATGTTCTGAGGCAACAGGACATCGCCGGGCGCCACGACAATGGTGCCGTCCACACCATCGTCATCACCGCCGGTAAACACAAAACCGGAGGGCCAATGATCCCAGCGGCCCGGTTCATCGGTACACGCATATTCGGCAACCGTTGGATAGGTATTCAACTGGTAAGTCACGTCGGTGCCATGGGCGGAAGTAATGCGCATTACCTTGGCCTTAGCTAATAGCTCGGCGGCAATCTCGACCTTCTCTCTGAGTTCCTGGGTTGGCAGCATACGCGCCAGCAGTTCAGGCGGTTCCACCGCGGTAAGAATCCGCGTGCCTGCCGCCTGAATGGCCATCTGTTCAGGGGAGAACAACAGGAAAATACAGTCGATGAGCATATCGCAGTTCTTGAGCGCTTCCACCGCCTCGGGCATCGCAGCAAGCCCGGTAGTGCCGACGTTCCAACCACCCACAAGAGGCGGTGACGGCAGGCGCATATGGTACATATTGGCGCCTAAACGTTGTCCGGCGGCCATGAAAGCATCGGCATAATCGAGCCGGTCGTTGCCCTGAGTCAGTACGATGAGCCTTTCATCGGACTGAACGCCGGACATTTTCAACTGGTGAAGGCAGATTTCCGTAAAGCTTGCGTGATCCATAACTACTCCTGCATATCGTCAGCATGACGTGAAGGCGGTAACCCCTGCACTGACGCTAGCTGTATTTGCCAGTCCAGCATCAAGACAGACGGTTATCGAGAGATAGCGTTGGTAGGAATAGTCCTACACAGCGGCTTTCTGAGATGACGGCGCACTGACCGGAGCGCTCTTTTTGCGTCCCAACTCTTCGGAAATAGCGTTCAGGAAGGCATCGGTTGAGGCCTTATGCGGCTTGGTTACAAGGCTTACGCCAACGAAGAGGGCCGTCGAGACAAAGATGCCCCAGATACCGGACGGTAAACCCAGCAGGGAATTACCCGTGGCATACATCAACAGCACGAAAACGCTGGTACCTATGATGCTTGCCAGCGCACCGGCGGCCGTGCCACGCTTCCAGTAGAAAGCGCCGATAATGGCAGGCACCATGGCGACCAGACCTGATGAAGCCGCCACTGAGAGTACAGCGATCAAGTCCAGCTGCAGCTCAGCAAAACCCAGCGCCAACAAAGCAATAACCGGGACGACGATTTTGCCCACCATCAGTTGGCGTTTTTCACCCACGCCCGGTTTAGCGTTGGCATAGACATCCCGAGACAGCATGGAAGCTAGGGTCAACATGATCGAATCGATCGTTGAGACGGCAGCGGCCATGATACCGATCATGACGATGACACCCAGAACCGGCGGGATAAAGTCAGAGGCGAGCAGCGCCGGCGTTGCAAGGTCGGCACGCGCAAGGTCGGGAAATGCAGCAAGCGCCGAGAAGCCCCACAGCACCGATACCAATGTATAAATGAAGCCGAACACCAGAAAACCGATCAGCATCTGACGCATAGAGCGCAAGGACGACGGCATGAAAAGACGCTGACTGACCTGCGGGTTGGATAGGCTGAAGAAGAACCAGGGAATGCTCAAGCCCAAGAAGGTTACCAGGCTAAAAAGCCCTGACCCCGGCACGCTAAGCGAGGTGGGATGTTCAGCTACAAGCGTACCAAACAAGCCGCTGAAGCCGCCAAGCCCTTGAACAACCAAAAAGGCGACCAGCGTCGAGGCAACGATCATCATCAAGGCCTGTAAGGAGTCGGTCCACATCACTGAACGAATACCGGCAATATAGGAGAAGAAAACGGCTATCACCGTTGCCATTACCACCCCAGTGGTAAACGTGATGGCACCATTGGTCATGCCGTCCAGCAGGTAGCCAACCCCGGCCAGTTGAACGGCAGAGTAAGGGATCAAAAAGATGCAGCTGGCAATCGCGACAGCCATCGCGACATGCTTACTGTTATAACGGTTTCCCAACATTTCACTGGGCGTGACGAAGCCAAACTTCTTGCCGACAGCCCAAAAACGCGGGCCGAAAACGGCCACTAGAGAAACACCGGCAAAATAGATGATCTCAAAGCCTAGCGCGCCGACGCCACCGGCATAGGTCAGCCCCGCCAAGCCCACCATCATAAAAGCACTATAGGTTGTAGCGCTGTAGCTCAGCGCCGATACAAACCCGTTCATCTGCCGGTTGCCAAGGAAGTAGCCCGACATACTTTCCGCCGGTCCCTGACGGGAGAGGAAAGCAATACCGACCGCGATCAGTAGATAGATGGCAATTGACCACCAGATCATTGACTCAGTCATGGTCGTGCTCCTCGAAATCTTTGGTAATGAAGACATTAAGTGCAATAACCACGAGCCCGGCGCAGGTCCAGAAGAGAAAGCTGCCATACCAGGCCGCAATATTCGTTAGTAGGGTGTAGGGCACAAGACAGCTCAAAAGAACCACTGTCCAGACTGTCCATATCCACTTGCTGCGTTTCATGATCCACCTCGTTTTGTATTGTCAGTGAGAAGAGTGCGTATTGTTGTGATGAGGCTGGCGTATTGCGGCAACACGTTGTTCAAGTTGTTGCCAGGGAGGTGCGCCGGGCGCGAAACGTGCCCGAAGATAGCTTGCCAGGGTAGCGACTTGCGTATCGCTGAAGCTGTCAGCAAAACCGGGCATGTTACCTACACCAGGGACGGTGTCAGCATGCACACCGCCTAAAATCGATTGAATAACGTTATCGGGACGATCGCTGTGCAGATTGGTATTCAGCGCAAGCGATGTTCGGGCTCGGGTAAACGAGGGCAAGCCGTTATCCAGATGGCAGGCGGCACAGGCACCTTCAAACAGGCGCTCGCCCTCCTCCATGCCACTAGGGCTAACCGCTGCTGCGGCCAAGCGTTGCTGGGCGTCGGCTTGCTGTACTTCACTGTCCCCAACCGGCGCTTCCATCTGCTGCGCTACATAATGAGCAATGGCGCGAACATCATACTCGGGCAGTTCGCTCAACCCGGCGACCACGGGCGCCATTGGCCCCGAGGCCACGCCATGTAACGCTGACTCGCCGTGGCGTAAGTAGTCGTATAGCGAGCTTTCGCTCCAGCCAATGGGTGATCGCGAAAGCGTGTTCAAGGCAGGCGCTTCCCACCCATCTACCATGGCACCTGCAAAGTAGTACTTACCGTCCTTTTCCGCGCCCATCGCATTGCGCGGACTATGGCAGGCACTGCAATGCCCCAGCCCTTCGGCAAGATAAGCGCCGCGATTGTAGAGCTCGCTTTGCGCAGGGTCCGGTTGAAACGGTTTCGGATCGTGATAAAGCGCATTCCAGGGCGCCATGAGCGCACGCACATTGAAAGGGAACGATAGATCGTTCTGGGGCGCAGGAGCCGATACGGCAGGCTGAGCCATCAAATAAGCATAAAGCGCCTGAAGGTCGGCATCGCTGGTTTTGGCAAACGCCGTATAGGGAAACGCAGGATAAAGGTGGCGGCCATCACGGCTGATACCGTGACGCATGGCGCGCTCGAATGCCGCATACGACCACCGGCCGATCCCGGTTGTCTCATCAGGCGTAATATTCGTGCTGTAAAGCGTGCCGAACGGCGTGTCAAAAGCATGGCCGCCGACATTTGTCGCGCCACCTTCAACGGTGTGGCAAGCGACACAATCGCCCGCCGCCGCCACTAGCCGTCCACGCTCGATAGTTTCAGCGGAATAAAGAGTTGCCGCAGGCCGGGAGACCGGTGCAATCGCCCCTTTCCAGGGCCAAGCCATAGCCGCGCTACCGGCAACCGTCATAAAAGCGGCGGCCGCCAGCCATTGGCGACGCGGCGATATGCCTTTGCGGGATAAAAGCAGGCTACTGCGGCCTTTAGATGCCTCCAGATCCTGCTCTTGTAACGCCTGCCGCACCCGGTTGGCCGTAAAAGGCGGCTGCCGAAAACGTATGCCTGTGGCATCGAACAACGCGTTGGCGATAACTGCGACACTAGGTGAAAGCTCGCTATCCGCAAGGCTAGCCGGCAACGTCGAGGGTGCTTCATTTGGCGTCACCACCTGTCTTTCAAACGAAGACTGGCGCCGGGCCAATGGCGACTCTTTTTTGGCTTCTAAACGACCATCGCCCCACTCATCGAAAGCCGGCTCACTGCCCAGCAGCGGCCGCGCTTCGCCTAACACTCGCGCTTGAAGCGTGTGTTGCAAACGCGCTGTATCAACCTCAATACCCGAATCCTGGCCCACGACCAGTCGCGTCAACTGGACAGCGCCCGTAACCCGATTAACCTCGACATCGGCAATCCAGGCAGAGCGTACGCCACTTTCCAGACGCTGCTGGCGGCCGGGTAGCTGTGCATAAGCCAAACCACGGCCCCGTAACAGATCAATCGATGCCTCACGAGAAGGGGCATCTGCTTGCCAGTTGGCTCGCTTGGCAACCGATTCAATAAGCTCGCGACCACGTGCGTCGTTAAGATAGCCTAGGCGTAACGCCAGCGGGTCCTGGCCGAGCGCATGAGCGACTTCATCAAGAAATGACTCACGGGCGAACGTTTGCTGAATACCCAGCAGGGTATCGTTTAACGGCTGCCCTGAGGGGCGCCCGGTATGCGCCGACAGATGGGCGTTATGGAAGGCATAAGGAGAATATAGCGGCTGCTCGGCTTCCTCTGAAACACCTTGTGCGGCGACTCGCCCACTCAGAAACAGGCCGACGGCCGCCACCTCTCCACTGGCATGCGCTTGTCGGTAGCGATACCGCTCTATGTAATCCCCTTCACCAAAGACAGCGCTTAGCGATAGGCGTTGCGCCTGCCCCAATGCCTTAACATCCGTGCTGTACTGCGCATCCAGCCATACCGCGACCGGATGGCCCAGCGCTTTTGCCATCAAAGCAGCATCGACGGCGGCATCGTCACCACAATGGCGGCCAAGGCCGCTGGCCACGTGCCGTTCTGCCCCCTCCCACTGTTCTCCTTCGCTGGTATAAAGCGCTATTTGATCCATACCCAGCGTCGTTAGGGTACTCAAATCCTGGCGCAGCGCTTGTGGCGTTGTAGTGTGCGTCCAAACCTCAAGACAGTTATTTCGGTATTCGGCAACCACCCAGCTTTCGGTTTCTCCCCAGCGCATACGGCTGGGCCAACCGTAGTCGCACTCATATCTGCCAACGTGGTCACCGTCGACATCAGCTAAGCCAGTTTTTTTGTGGTCGGGCGTCTTACGGCTTTCTTCGCTTGCGCGTACTTGCTGTGTTGGCGCGGCCGATATTTGGCCGTGTGGCTGCCAGCTTAGAACCAGACACTTAGCGGCATCGCGCGCGTTTTCAATGCTACTTGCCACAACCCCCACAAAATTACCCTCGACCACCGCCTTTGCGTCATATGGCAACGTCTTCAGCATCGAGGTATCGACATGCGCCAACCGGTCACACGTGAAATGTTCGCCGTTCCAACGGTAGTAAGGCGGACGCACCACAACGCCGTAGCGCAGGTGCTCGAAACCGTCAGGCCAGGCAACCTGGCGGGGCTGCACCGTGGTATGGGGCTTAGTCATCAGCGTCTCCCAACGCCGCAGCGTTGAGGGCAACGGCACGATGGGCGGCATTCAAAATTTCCAGGTGCGTGCCACAACGGCAAAGGTGATGCTCAAGCGCCGCCCCGATCTGTTCTGAAGAGGGGGCCGAGGTGTGATTTAACAACGAGCGAATGCTGATAATCATGCCATTCAGGCAATAGCCGCACTGTGCTGCCTGCGCATCAATGAACGCTTGTTGGACTGGATCCAGGCGGCCCTTATCGGCCAGCCCGTCCAGCGTCGTCACTTCACGTCCAACCACCGAGGCGACCGTGAGCACGCAGGCTCTGGCAGCCATGCCATCCACCAGCACACTGCACGCACCACATTCGCCCAGCCCACAGCCATACTTTGGGCCGTTCAGCAACAGGTCGTTACGCAGTGCGTTGAGCAGCGGTGTTGTAGGCGGAATGGTCAGCTCAACCTTCTGTCCATTCACTTTTAGCTTCAGCGTCATAGGGAATTATCATCATTATTGTTAAAGCAAATTTTTATTTAGAGCTTTCTGATTAACTGGCAGCACTATTAACTGACAGCGCTATTAGCTACTAGCACTATTAACTAGCAGCACTAAGGTAATTGTTAATTATTTTTTGACCATATCTAATCTACCGGGGTCGCTCCCAGCTTCGATGCACCTGCATGGTGCATACCTGCCTCAACTTGCTTAAAAATAGCGCACACCCTATAAGTGCGCGACTATAAAACATATAGCACCCTACTCTCGCATCGAGCAAGTTTTTTATTAAAACAGCTTAAAAAATAAAAATACATATATTTAATATAAGGTTACACAAAAATCCGGGTGGCTAGTAATTTTATTCTGATTTAGGTTTATTTTTTCTTGACCAAAAAATAAATGGTGTATACGTTGCTTTATAACGTTTCAAAGACTCTTCCAAAGGTTTGGCTATTGCCCCCCCCCCTGTGCGTTATGCCAATAAAACGAGGGAAATTACGTTATGAATAACAAACCCACCATCGCCGTGATTGGCGCAGGCCTTGGCGGCGCCGCCGCTGGCGCCTTGCTACAGCAGGCCGGTTACCCCACCAAGGTGTACGAGCAGGCGCCAGCGTTTTCCCGCCTGGGTGCCGGCATCCACTTGGGGCCTAACGTGATGAAGGTGATGCGGCGCATCGGTATTGAGGAAAAGCTCAATTCCATGGGCTCGCATCCCAATTACTGGTTCAGCCGTAATGGCCTGACCGGCGAGTATCAGTCGCGCATTCCTCTTGGCGACTTTGCCCGCGAACACTACGGGGCGGCTTACATCACCGTTCACCGCGGCGATCTGCACGAGCTGATGGTCAGCACACTCGATCAGGAGAACCTCTTCTTCAACAAACGCCTGATGGATGTCGACGATCAGGGCGACAAAGTGCGCATGACCTTTGCAGACGGCACCACAGAGGAGGCCGACCTTGTGATTGGCGCCGACGGCGTCAACTCGCAAATTCGCGAAAAACTACTGGGGTCCGAAGCACCAACCTACAGTGGCTGGGTAGCGCACCGGGCGATCATCTCCGCCGAAAAGCTCAAGGCCTATGATCTGGATTTCGAGGCCTGCGTGAAGTGGTGGTCAGAAGACCGTCACATGATGGTTTACTTCGTCACCGGCGACGAGAAAGAGTACTACTACGTCACCGGTGTACCGGAGCCCGAGTGGAGTCACGGTACGTCCTTCGTCGACAGTTCCCAGGAGGAAATGCGCGAGGCCTTCAAGGGCTACCACCCCACGGTGCAGGCATTGATCGATTGCACCGAAACGGTCACCAAATGGCCGCTTCTGGAACGCACTCCCCTACCACTGTGGCACGACAACCGTCTGGTACTGCTGGGCGATGCCTGCCATCCGATGAAGCCACACATGGCCCAAGGGGCCGCCATGGCTATCGAGGATGCTGCCATGCTGGTGCGCTGTCTGGAGGAAGTAGGTGCCCACGGCTATCGTGAAGCCTTTGAGCTTTACCGCACCAATCGCTTCGAACGGGCTTCCCGCGTACAGAAGGTCTCCCACGACAATACCTGGCTGCGCCAGGATGAAGATCCTGCCTGGG
The DNA here is from genome assembly GCF_052378905.1 of Halomonas sp. AOP22-C1-8. NCBI lineage: Bacteria > Pseudomonadati > Pseudomonadota > Gammaproteobacteria > Oceanospirillales > Halomonadaceae > Halomonas > Halomonas sp. AOP22-C1-8. The sequence continues at coordinate 209,594 of NZ_JBQSYD010000001.1, forward strand.
TCTTCGGCTATGACGTGTTCGAGACGCCGCTGCAAACGCCTGAAGCCGTTAGCGAGGAGAACCCGGCATGACCGACACGCTTTCTACCAGTACGTACCGCTACGGCGCCAATATTCACGCCAACGACATCCGCCAGCACTACCTGCGCTTTGGCGGTGACTCGGCCTCCACCAGGCAGCCACTGGTGCTGATTCCGGGCATCACAAGCCCCGCGGTCACTTGGGCCTTCGTCACCGAGCGCCTTGGCCGTCACTTCGATACTTACGTGCTGGACGTTCGTGGGCGTGGGCTCTCCTCCACGGGACCCGATCTGGACTACGATATCGACACCTGTGCCGACGATGTCATCGCTTTCATCGAAGCGTTGGGGCTTGAAAACGTGATTCTCGCCGGTCACTCCATGGGCGCACGCTTTGCCCTGCGCGCCATGACGCGTGGCGCAAAAGGCATCGACAAACTGGTGCTGATCGACCCGCCCGTTTCCGGCCCCGGCCGCCGGGAGTATCCCAGCAAGCTGCCTTGGTACGTGGACTCCATCCGTGATTGCTCCCAGGGCGCTGGCCTCGACACCATGCGCACCTACTGCCCCACCTGGAGCGAGGAGCAGCTGCGCCTGCGCGCCGAGTGGCTGCACACTTGCTATACACCGGCTATCGTGCAGGCGTTCGAGGAGTTCCACAGCGTGGATATCCACCAAGACCTCCCTGCTATTGAAATACCGACGCTTCTAATCTGCGCCGGCAAGGGCGGCGTGATCCAGGAGGAGGATCGCGAAGAGATCCAAACTCTGCTGCCGTCGATTCGTATCACTACCGCCGCGAATGCGGGCCACATGATTCCCTGGGATGACTTCGAAGGCTTCTTCACTGCCTTCGAAGACTTCCTCGGCACCCCACTCTGAGAGACCGATTGCCATGACGCTTGAAACCAAGACCTATCGTATCGGCCAGATCGTGCCGAGTTCCAATATCACTATGGAAACGGAAATCCCTGCCATGCTCGCCGCAAGGCAATTAATTCGTCCTGAGCGATTCACTTTTCACTCCAGTCGCATGCGGATGAAAACGGTCAGTAAGGACGAACTGGCCGCTATGGATGGCGAATCTGATCGCTGCGCGCTGGAGCTTTCCGATGCCGCCGTGGACGTCATGGGGTACGCCTGCCTAGTGGCCATCATGTCCATGGGCCCGGGCTATCATCGTGAGTCCCAGAAGCGACTACGCAGCCGCACTGAAGAAAACGGCTGCGATACGCCTGTCGTCACCAGCGCCGGCGCCCTGGTAGATGCCCTGCACGTCATGAAAGCCAAACGCGTAGTCGTGGTAGCCCCCTACATGAAGCCGCTGACCGAAATGGTGGTGGATTACATTCGTCAGGAAAACATCGAGGTGGTCGACTACCGGGCGCTGGAAATTCCCAACAACCTGGACGTGGCGCGTCATGACCCGGCCAAGCTGCCCGAGATCGTTGCCAGTCTAGACTTGAGCGATATCGACGCCATCGTGCTTTCGGCCTGCGTACAGATGCCCTCACTACCGGCCGTCGCCAAGGTCGAGGCGCTGACCGGCAAGCCGGTGGTGACCGCCGCCATCGCCACCACTTACGCCATGCTCAAGGCGCTGGATCTGGAGCCGGTGGTGCCTGGAGCTGGCGCTTTGCTTTCCGGCGCCTACTAGGAGCGTACCCATGGCAACCCCTGATGCGATTCAAGACAGCTCGCTTCAAAACGGCTCGGGTCATGAGGAAAAATCGGCCCAGGAGAACTCGGCTCAAGAGAACTATCGGGGCGTCTGGGACGGGCGCATCGGCTTCGGGCGCAAGGCGGCACTTTTGGTTGTGGACTTCATGCAGGGCTACGTGCGTGAGGAGTCGCCACTCTACGCGCCCGGCGTCGTCGAGGCCGTGGCCAACATGCCGCCGTTGCTTGATGCCGCTCGACAGAGTGGAACTCCGGTCATCCACACCAATATTCTCTACCATGCGCCGGATCAAGTCGACGGCGGCATCTGGGTGAAGAAATCGCCGGTCATGCGCGCCATGGTGGCTGGCAACCCCTTCGCCGAGTTCTGTGCTGAAGTGGTGCCGGACTCAACGGAGCCGGTTATCACCAAGCAGTACGCGAGCGCCTTCTTTGGCACCTCGCTCGCTTCCATGCTGGTAGCCATGGGCGTGGACACGATCATCGTTACCGGCTGCTCAACCAGCGGCTGCATTCGCGCCACCGCCGTCGATGGCCTGCAGTACGGCTTTCGCGTGATGGTGATACGCGACTGCGTGGGCGACCGTCACCCCGACCCGCACGAGGCGAATCTGTTCGACATCGACAGCAAGTACGGTGACGTTATCGACCGCCAGACCGCAATCGATCATCTGTTGGGAGGCTGAACAGCGCTTCTGAAAGGCCGACTTGCGGCCTTTGGGCTTCTATAGCATTCATTAAAAAAGGAGAAAGTCCCTCAACGCTCGCCAGCTCGGAAAAACCAACAAACCACAATAAAACGCTTCGCTTTGATCTACTGACAACACAACAGGTAACTCATATGACACTTCGCCGTTTGATGATAGCGTCCGTTTTGGGCTTCACTCTACCCTTGAGTTCTGGACTTCTCGCCGATGACTTTCCCGAGCGTGCACTCACCCTCGTCGTTCCCTGGCCCGCTGGCGGCGCCTATGACCTAGCGGCCCGTTTAATGGCCGAGCATGCTGGCACGGCACTCTCTGTCCCCATCGTCGTTCAAAACGTGACGGGGGCGGCCGGATCTACGGGTATTCGCCACGTAGCTGAGTCCGATCCAGATGGCTATACTTTAGGTATGATGGGTACCCATGCCATCGCCCAAAGCTACATGAACCCCAACGCCACGCCGTTGGACGAACTCGAGGCGCTGGTATTCATCGGCCCCGAGCCAGCCGCGCTCGCAGTGGGCAGCGATACGGGCATCACGAATCTTGATGACTATCTGCAAACACTTCAGGAATCGCCCGGCGCAATTGTCAACGGTAACGACTCGCCCGGCGGCTTCTCTTATATCGCAGCCAGCATGCTCGAGTCACAGTTCGACGTTACGCTGACGAAGATCCCCTATCAGGGTTACGCCCCCACCCTCTCGGCATTGCTTTCTGGTGAGGTCATGTCTGTCCTGCTGCCAATACCGTTGCTAGCTGACCAGCACGCCTCGGGGCAACTCCAGATACTGGGCGTGGCCACAGATGCGCGTCATCCCTTTGCGCCGGATGCTCCTACCTTCAAGGAGCAAGGTTATGGCTTCGCGGCGGAGGACTTCTTTATGCTTTATCTGCCACAAGGCGTACCCGATGAGCGCCGCGACACGTTGGAGTCGGCTTTCTACACACTGCTCGAAGACGAAGCGTTTCAGTCGGCGGCAAGCGAGGCGGGCTTAGTGATTGCTCCGCAACCTCAAGAGGTAAGCTCAGATTATCTTACCCAGCGTGCCGATGAGGTCTATGAGATCCTTTCTTCCTCCAATCTGGTGGATGCCGCGCTGACGCGCTGACGGCTCCTACTCACGACTTAGGAGAGACGCCATGCGTTCGTTTAACAGTTTTCTTGATCGCGCCGCCGGGCGCGATCTTGCCTGTGGACTGCTTTTCAGTGGCATCGCCCTTGTCGGGCTCATCGACGTAAGCGGCAATACGATGTTGATGAACACGCTGGGCCGAGGCCCTGACCCAGGTCCCGCACTGCTGCCGCTGACCGTTCTAAGTTTCATGTTGCTGGGAGGGGGCATTCTCCTTCTCAAGGGGTTGGCCGGCTGGGTACTTCACTTGCGCAAGACAGCCGAGCAGACGCCGACCCAAAGTGACGCTCCTCTAAGCCGTCACACGCACGCGGCAGCCCTGCTTGTTTCTCTTTTGGCGCTGCCAAGCGTGGTGACATCGCTTGGTTTCTTGCCAGCGACCTGGCTTTTCGCCGCCCCTTGGCTCATCTGGCTGGAATATCGTCGCTGCCATCGCCTGCATCGTGCCCTACTGCTCGGCATCATAACCGCCTCGTTACTAAGCCTTGCGCTGTATCTGATCTTCATCACCCTGCTGGGCGTCGCGCTATGACGCCCGCGATCAGGAGACTACCATGCTGATCGACAGTTTCTTTACCTCGCTCCTAGCAACACTCGCATCGCCCTGGGGTTTGATGCTTGCTGTGCTGGGCACTCTGCTTGGCATCGTACTCGGCGCCCTACCGGGCGTTAGTTCCACCATGGCGCTAGCTATTCTGCTACCGTTGAGTTTCGGTATGGACCCCGCATTTGCCATTCTCTTTCTACTCTGTGTATTCGTTGCCAGTGTCTACGGTGGTTCAATCTCCGCCATCCTGATCAACATTCCAGGCACGCCGGGTGCAATCGTCACTCAATTGGACGGTCACCCTCTTGCCCGTGCAGGACGAGCTAAGGAAGCGTTGGTCTATGCGCTGATCGCCTCGAGCGTAGGGGGCGTCATCGGTCTGGCGCTTCTGGTGGTCACCGCTCCGATGCTGGCCTCAATCGCGATGCGCTTTAAAAGCCCCGAGTTCACGGCTATCGCGGTATTCGGTTTGGTGCTACTTGCCTACGCTTCGCCAGGTTCAACGGTACGCGGATTGCTGGTCGGCGCCGTCGGTCTACTCTGTGGAATGGTAGGGTTCGATGCTTTAACCGACGTCTCGCGCTTCACTTTCGATACACGTGGCCTGCAAGGTGGCATCGAACTAGTACCGCTATGTGTAGGGTTGTTCGGGCTCGCTGAGGTTCTCAGGAATCTGCACGACTCTCATCGCGCCACGCCTGAGTTCGACATGCAATCTACCCAATCGCCTCTACCGAATCTGCGCGCGATCGCTGGACGCTGGGCGTCGATGTTGCGCGGTTCCTTTATTGGCGCATTTGTCGGCGCTATACCCGCTGCCGGGTCGGCTATCGCAGTGGCTATTGCCTACGCCCAGGAGATGCGCTTTTCAAGGCATCCCGAGCGCTTCGGCCATGGCGCCGTCGAGGGTGTGGTGGGGCCCGAGGCCGCTAATAGTTCGAGCATCGGTGGCACGCTGATACCAATGATGACGCTGGGCGTACCTGGAGATGCCATCACGGCAGTATTGATGGGGTCGCTGTTAATCCATGGGCTGCGGCCAGGGCCAATGCTCTTCGCCGAAAACCCAAGTTTCGTCTCGAGCCTCTACGCCGGGTTCTTCCTTGCGCTACTGCTCACGCTGGTCATCGGCCTTTTGCTGATGCGCTGGTTGCCTTGGGTACTGCGCATCCCTTCGCATACGTTGCTCATCGGCATTGCGCTGCTTTGCGTGGTAGGCGCCTATGCTATTCGCAGCAGCATGGCAGATGTCTACATCATGCTCTTCTTCGGCGCCGTAGGGTACGCCTTATATCTCTTGTCGCTACCCGCTGCCCCTTTGGCCTTCGGCTTGATTCTGGGGCCGCTGCTTGAGGAGAATCTGCGCCGCAGCCTGCTGCTGGGTCGCGGCTCTTGGGAGGTATTCTTGCACAGCCCCATTGCCATGGGCCTGTTTGGTCTGTCATTACTGGCCATCATACTGCCGCTTTTGGCGCCACTCTGGGTGCGGCTTGGCAATGACATAAAGCGCGTAAGGATGCGCTGACTGTCGCGATCACCAAACGGCCCCTCGTACTATGGGACGGGGTCTGCATTCATTTTTTCCAGCAGGTGCATCAGCGCCACCCGCTCGGCAGGGTTGAGGTTTTGCATCGTCGCATCGCTGATCTGTTGAGCGTTGGGCACCATTGCCTCAACGATGGCGGCCCCAGCTTCGGTAATCACCACCATCACCTTGCGTTGATCGTTGGGGTCGGTGGTCAGCGTTACCCATTCACGGGCCTTGAGACGCTTGATCACCCCCCGAACAGTGGCCGGGTCAATGGCCGTGGCGTTAACGATATCGGTTAAGGAGCTGGCCCCTCGCTCCATCACTGTGCACAAAGCGACAAACTGAATGGCCGTTAGCTGCTTATCGCAGACGTGGCGCTGGAAAATGGCAATGTGGCGCTGATAGGCCTTACGTAACAGATGGCCTACCTGTTCTGAAAAATCGTACCCCTGCTCAGACGGTGTAGGGTGTGCGTTTTTTTGGACGTCGAGGGAACGATCCGATGTCATTCAAACTCCTTGCTGATGTGCAATGATGTCACTGAAGTATGGCAGTGGAAAAAGGTTAGGGAGAACTTTACGTATAACGCGAGAATTACCGCCTGATTCACCGTCAATTTATGGCGTACACATTATAAGTTTATATTAAACTCAAGCAACCTCTCGCGATACATGAAAGACCTGAGCATCTAAAAAAACCAAGGAGGCCACATGACCGGCAAGAAAGTCTATGATCGACAAGCCCTTCTGCATGATCCAGATCATCTTATCGTGTATCGAGATCCGATTACGCCTCCCAAGCCCGCACCAGGACAACCGGGTACACATTCTAATTTCGTACCTACTGAGCCCGAAATATTTATTGCTATCCTGAGCGCGGGCCAGGTGCTGGCGTTCAACGGTCATGTGGATCTTGGCACAGGCATACGCACTGCGCTTGCCCAGATCGTGGCGGAAGAGCTTGAGGTAGCGCTTGAATCCGTCACCATGGTTTTGGGTGATCCGTTCGAGGTACCCAATCAGGGGCCGACGATTGCAAGCGCCACTATTCAGATTACTGCCGAGCCGCTTCGTCGTGCTGCCGCTCAGGCGCGTGAATATTTACTGTTCAGAGCCGCCCTGCATTTTGGTCTACCTCAACACAAGCTCTTTTGTCGTGCAGGTCATATTTCACCGTTAGACGACACGTTACCCGCCATCGGCTATAGCGAACTGCTCGTCGGCGCCCGACATGCTCTGAAGCTTGCCGATGAGGTGCCCCTCAAACCTGTCCATCAATACAGCTTGGTGGGCAAGGCAGCGCCTCGCGTTGATATTCCCGGCAAGGTGACGGGCGCACTGACGTTCGTACATGACTTTCGTTTGCCGGATATGCTCTACGGCCACGTGATTCGACCTCCTTACAGTGGCTATGACCGGGGCGATTTCGTCGGTAATTCACTGGTATCCGTTGATGAAAACTCAGTAGCCGGCATGGCAGGGCTGGTCAGCGTCGTGACGATTGGCGACTTTGTCGGCGTTGTGGCTGAACGCGAAGAGCAGGCGGCCGCTATCGCCCGTAAACTCAACATCGTTTGGCGCAAGCCCGATACGCTGCCCCCCATGCATAACATTGAGCAGGCATTGGACGAACTGCCGGTGCAACAACGCCTGCTGCTTGAAGAAGGCCAGGTCGACGATGCCCTCAAAAGTGCTCAACATCGTGTTCGACGCGCTTATGTCTGGCCCTTTCAACTGCATGGCTCAATTGGGCCTTCATGCTCGGTTGCCCACTACCGTGACGATCAACTGCACGTCTGGTCGGGCACGCAGAATCCTCACAGCTTGCGTGCCGATCTGTCACGTCTAATGCTGCTGGATGAAAGCGCCATTACCGTCACGCGTATGGAGGCCTCTGGCTGTTACGGCCGCAACTGTGCCGATGATGTGGGTGCTGATGCGGCGTTGTTATCAAGGGCCGTTGGTCGCCCTGTGCGCGTCCAGCTCACCCGCGAGCAGGAGCATCTCTGGGAACCCAAGGGAGCTGCCCAGCGGATGGATGTTGAAGCCGGTATCGATGCCGACGGTAATCTGACAGGCTACCGTTTCGTGGCTCGCTACCCTTCCAACAATGCACCGACTCTGGCGCTTTTGCTGACAGGCGCACAGCCACCCAGCGACGTGCCTTTCCAGATGGGTGATCGTACGTCCGTTCCGCCCTATGGCTATCCGCATCGGCGTATTGCCTGTGACGATGTGCCCACGCTCGTACGCGCCTCATGGCTACGCGGCGTTTCCGCCATGCCGAACGCTTTTGCGCATGAAAGTGTCATTGATGAGCTGGCTTACCTGGCCGGGGAAGACCCCGTTGCCTTCCGAATTAGGCACTTGACCGATACGCGCGCGATAGAACTCGTCAAGACCCTGGCAGAACGTGCCCATTGGCAGCCTCGCCCAGCGTACCCTGCCCCTCGTACCGAAGCGGGCTGGCATTACGGGCGGGGGTTTGCCTACGCGCAGTACGTGCATAGCAAATTCCCCGGATTCGGCGCCGCGCTGGCGGCCTGGGTCGTCGAGCTCAAAGTGCATACCGCCAGTGGCCGGATCATTATCGAACGTCTGTATGTGGGCCAGGATGCCGGACTCATGATCAACCCCGATGGCGTACGCCACCAGGTGCATGGCAACGTCATCCAGACGCTTAGCCGAACCCTGAAAGAGCGGGTGACCTTCGAAAAGGGACTGCCCATGAATCGCGAATGGGGCAGCTACCCCATCCTGCGCTTTTCGGAGCTTCCGGATATTCAGCTTCTAATGCTGGACCGAACGGACCAGCCGTCGCTAGGTGTCGGCGAATCCACGTCGCTGCCTGGCGCCCCGGCCATTGCCAATGCGCTGTTCGATGCGACCGGGGTTCGCTTTACACACCCTCCGTTTACCGCAGAGACCGTGCGTCGGCGGCTTGGGCAGGGCAATAGACCCACAGAAAAACGCGCCGAGGTGGCGCTGTAATGCAGCACCTTGATCTTCAGGTTGTCGAGCGGGCCCTCCAGTGGGCTAACCAAGGCCGTGTGGTCTGGCTGTGTACGGTGCTGTCGACCTTTGGCTCGTCACCCAGGGAGCCCGGAGCCATCATGGCCGCGTGCTCAAAAGAGCAGTTCATTGGTTCGTTATCAGGCGGGTGCGTTGAAGAGAACTTTCTGGAACGCCTGGAAAAAGGGGCTTTTTCATCCTCACCGGTTCAACTGATTCATTTTGGTGGCGAAAGTGATGAAACCGTTCGCCTGCCCTGCGGCGGACGTCTTGATGTGCTGGTAGAACGGCTTGAGCCCAGCGCCGACACATTGATCCATCTTGAAGTCATGCATGCCACGCTGATGGGGCGACGGCCATTGATACGTCATGTGTTACTGGACGGATCTCGCAAGCGCTTCATCGTGCCCGAAGGGCCGGGACCTGCCGTCACGTGCGATGAGCATGCCGCCTATCTTCGTATTGGCCCGTCACTGCGCCTTGTAATCGCAGGTATTTCCGCCATCGCTACTCCTTGCGCCCAGTTCGCTCAGGCACTGGGATTTGAAGTCATTGTCTGCGACCCACGCGAGGAGATGCGGCGCGGCTTCAATGTTCCTGGTGTCGAGGTACAGGCGGTGTTGCCTTCGCTGTTCATAGCCTCAGGAGCCTGCCACGCAGCCACGGCGATTGTCGCCCTTACGCACGATCCGCGTATTGATGATCTGGCGATGATCGAAGCTGTACGCACTGACGCTTTTTATATCGGCGTCATGGGGTCGAAGAAAACCTCAGCCCAACGTGCCGAACGCTTACGGCGCTCCGGCGGTTTGACCGACACCGATATCGCGCGGATCGTGATGCCGATTGGCCTAGACCTGGGAAGTAAGACACCGGCGGAGATCGCGCTGGCGACCATGGCCGATATTCTGCGTGTCTACAGGGGAAAATGACATGACAAGCGGTAACACATCGATAGTCAGTAGCGTATCCAACGCTTTTGATAAAAGCATCCTCAACGTTTACTGGCCTATACCAATGGTAATTACACTTAAGTTAATCGTAAAACGGTCGTTATTAACTTTTGCGCCAGCAATAAAAACGATCTCTGCGCCATAAAAAACTGCGTGGATCATGATCGGCCAGTGATGGCCAACCTTTAACCACCGAGGCTTTTAATGAGCAAGTTCTCTCGTCTGTCGTTAACACAAAAATTGCTGAGCGCAGTCGCTCTTCCTTTACTGCTTGTTGCCATCGTTCTCGGCATTATCGTCAATCAGCAGCTCAATCGAGCCATTCCTGACCTAATCGACAATGCCGGTACACGGCAAGTTGAGGCACGCGCCGACGAGATAGGCCGCTGGATCAACGGCTACCGTAACTGGAATGCGGTGCTGGCGGAAGATGAGCGTCTCGCCGAAGATCTGCCTGTCGCTACGCATCTTGACTGGCTCGCCAAACGCTACCCTCCGGGCGGCACCATCGAGTCGCTTTTTTTCTCTAATGCCTCGGGCGACACGATAACCCATGCTGGCGTGCCGCTAGACATCTCGGAACGTTCCTACTTCAAGACACTCATTTCTGAAGGCAGCCAGGATAGCCTGCTTGTCGACCCGGTGATCTCCATGGTCAGCGGGCTGCCAACGGCGTTAGTAGTCGATACCGTTTTCGATGAACGCGGCAATCGCGCAGGGCTACTCGGCATCACCGTGTCCATGGCGGCGGTGTCTGATATCACCTCGGCAATCAATGTCGGTGAGGGGAGCTACGGCTGGCTTATTGACAGCCAGGGCCAGGTCATTGCCCACCCGGTGGAAGAGTACCGCATGTCGCTGAACTATACCGACGCCGACCGCACTCAGGGGTATCAGGGGTTGGATGCGCTGAGTCAGTCAATTCTCAGCGGCGCCCCCGGTTCCGGTGAAATCACCATGCCCAGTGGCGAACGTACCCGGCTTATGTGGAGTCCGGTGGAGGGCACGTCCTGGGTTGTCGGCGTGACCGTCCCGATGACCGCCTTTACCGCCGTAACCAACAGCTTGCTGAAATCCCTGCTGCTGGCGGGCGGGTTGCTGCTGATATTGCTTCTGGTGGTAGCTGCCTATGCGGCACGCCGCTCGCTTGCGCCAATCAAGCATACGGCTAGCGCCATGGCCGATATCGCTCAGGGCAAGGGCGATCTGACCCGCCGTCTGGAGGTTAAATCACAAGACGAGATCGGTGATCTGGCGCGTGGTTTCAATGCGTTCGTTGAACGTATGCAGGGCACCCTCCAGGAAGTGCGCTATAACGCCCAAACGGTACTCGCCGGTGCCAGCGACATGGCGGATGGCACTCACGAACTCTCCTCACGTACCGATCAGGCCGCCGCCAATATCCAGGAAACCTCCGCCTCCATGGAGGAGATCCACTCAACGGTGGCGCACACGTCGCAAGCTTCTGAGCAGGCTAATGGTCTGGCGATTGAAGCCGCCGGCGCCTCTAAACGCGGCACTGAATCCATGACCCAGATGGAAAGCAAGATGGGCGCGATCAGCGAGTCGTCCAACAAGATCAGCGATATTATCGGCCTGATAGACTCCATCGCTTTTCAAACCAATATCCTAGCGCTTAACGCGTCGGTCGAAGCCGCAAGAGCCGGTGAACAGGGGCGCGGATTTGCGGTGGTGGCCAACGAAGTGCGTACGCTGGCCAGCCGCTCGGCCACTGCGGCGCAGGATATCCGCGCGCTGATTGATGTGTCGGTCAATCATGCCAAGGAAGGCAACCATATCGTTAAATCCGCTGCCCAGCAGATGCAGGAAATCCATCGCAGCATTACTCAGGTATCTGACGTGATTGGCGAAATCACCGCTGGCGCTCGCGAGCAAACCGCAGGCATCGAACAGGTGAATACTGCCGTTGCCGAAATGGATACCATGACGCAGCAGAATGCCTCCATGGTCAGCCAGAATGCCTCTCTTGCCGCGCAGATGCGTAAAAACGCCGAGCGCCTGGACCAGTTGATGAGCGAGTTCGTGCTGGGCGATTCGCAGCCGCTATCCATCACGGCAAGCGCTACTCCGCCAGCAAGCAGCCCCCGCTTACCGGCCGCATCCACTACACCTTCAGCACCCAAGCCCAAAAAGGCCGTCGCCGAACCTGAGTGGGAAGCGTTTTAAGCCTTTCCTTATACCTAAAAAAGCCCGCATCTTTCGATGCGGGCAAGACTGGGTACATCAATAGTACTTACTGCTCACGCGCCCCTTCTGGGGCGCGTGGCGTTACGCTACATCAAAGCGGTCGGCGTTCATCACTTTTGTCCAAGCGGCGATAAAATCGCTGGCAAATTTCTCGTCGTGATCATCCTGGGCGTAGATTTCAGCATAGGCACGCAGGATCGAGTTGGAGCCAAACACCAAGTCAACGCGGGTGGCTGTCCACTTAACCTTGCCGGTTTGACGATCACGAATCTCATAATGGTCGCCCGCCGGATGCCAGGTATTAGCCATATCCACCAGGTTCACGAAGAAGTCGTTGGTCAATGCGCCTTCGCGCTCGGTGAACACACCATGTTGGGTGCCTGCGTGGTTGGTGCCCAGTACGCGCATGCCGCCGATCAGTACGGTCATTTCCGCTGCGGTTAGGCCGAGCAGCTGAGTGCGGTCCAGCAGCATCTCTTCGGGGCTGACCACGTAGGCGTCTTTCTGCCAGTTGCGGAAGCCATCCGCCAAAGGCTCAAGCGCCTCAAACGACTCGGCATCGGTCATTTCATCCGTTGCATCACCACGGCCGGGGGCAAAGGGCACCGTGGCGCGTAAGCCAGCGGCTTTTATTGCCTGTTCGATACCTACGTTACCCGCCAGCACGATGGTATCGGCAAGGCTTGCGCCGCTTTCCTGGGCAATGGGTTCAAGCACTGCCAGCACGCGGGCCAAGCGCTCGGGCTCATTACCTTCCCATTGATTCTGGGGCGCCAGGCGAATGCGTGCGCCGTTGGCGCCACCGCGCATGTCAGAGCCACGATAAGTGCGTGCGCTGTCCCAGGCGGTGTTAACCATGTCGCTGATACTCAAACCGCTAGCGGCGATACGCGCTTTCAGGGCGTCAACGTCGTAATCGGCCGGCCCAGCGGGCACCGGGTCTTGCCAGATCAGGTCTTCTTGAGGCACATCTGGGCCTGCGTAGCGCACTTTCGGACCCATGTCACGGTGGGTCAGCTTGAACCAGGCGCGGGCGAAGACATCATCAAAGTACGCCGGATCCGCCATGAAGCGCTGGCAGATCTCGTTGTAAATTGGGTCGACCTTCATGGCCATATCGGCATCGGTCATGATCGGCATGCAGCGGATGGAAGGATCTTCCACGTCTACCGGCATGTCCTCTTCCTTAATGTCGACAGGCTCCCACTGCCAAGCCCCGGCGGGGGATTTCTTCAACTCCCATTCGTGACCAAACAGCATCTCGAAGTAGCCCATGTCCCACTGCGTCGGGTTCTTGGTCCAGGCGCCCTCAATACCGCTTACCAAGGTGTCACGGCCAATGCCACGGCCCTTGGTTTTCATCCAGCCAAGACCCTGAAGCTCAGGCCCAGCCGCTTCGGGCTCCGGGCTTAGATCGCTGGGCGTGCCGTTACCATGGCACTTGCCGATAGTGTGGCCACCCGCCGTCAGGGCCACTGTCTCTTCATCATTCATCGCCATGCGTTTGAAGGTTTCACGCACCTGGGCGGCCGTCTTGAATGGGTCAGGCTGGCCGTTCACGCCTTCCGGGTTCACGTAGATCAGGCCCATCTGCACGGCGGCCAGCGGGTTATGCATGGTGTCGGGCTTTGCCACGTCGCCATAGCGGCCGTCGGACGGTGCCAGCCACTCTTTTTCAGCGCCCCAGTAGGTGTCCTTTTCCGGGTGCCAGATATCCTCGCGACCAAACGCGAAGCCGAAGGTTTTCAAACCCGCGACTTCATAGGCCATGGTGCCGGAGAGAATCATCAAATCGGCCCAGGAAATCTTGTTGCCGTACTTCTTCTTGATCGGCCACAGCAGGCGGCGGCCTTTATCGGTATTGGCGTTATCCGGCCAGGAGTTCAGCGGTGCAAAACGCTGGTTGCCGGTACCGCCGCCGCCACGGCCGTCCGCGAGGCGATAAGAACCTGCTGCATGCCAGGCCACCCGGGCAAACATGCCTACGTAGCTGCCCCAGTCCGCTGGCCACCACTCCTGGCTCTGGGTAATCAGTTCGCGAAGGTCCGCTTTCAGTGCCTCTACATCCAGCGTTTCCAGCGCTTCGCGATAGTTAAACTCTTCACCCAGCGGGTTCGTTTTTGTATCGTGCTGGTGCAGGATGTCCAGGTTCAGGGCGTTAGGCCACCAGTCGGTGTTGGACTTGCTGGCGGCTGTGTTACCGCCGTGCATTACCGGGCATTTACCACTCATGCGTTCATCTCCCCTTATTGCTCTTACCCCTGGCGTGACCAGAGGAACACCCAATGACGTCTCTCAACATGACGCTTTCAAAACGCGCGAGCGGGTGACTCATTGACATGAGGCTGTTTTAAAGCACATTAGCTATAGCTACAATTTGCATTTAGCGACCAGATTGATAGTAATTTTTAATTCACACGCAAGAAGGCCATATTTCAATAAACATGACAGCAAACGAGACATGCCGTTTAAACGTAAACAGGGCGCCCTTGGGCGCCCTGTTCGTTGGGTTGCACTGCGTTGTCGAGCGTTAATCGACCAACGGCAGCAATGCATTCAGACTATCGCGAGCATCGCCGTAGAACATCCGGCTGTTCTCCTTGAAGAACAACGGGTTTTCGATACCCGAGTAGCCGGTGCCTTGGCCGCGCTTACAGATAAACACCTGCTTGGCCTCCCAAACTTTCAAGACCGGCATACCGGCAATGGGGCTGTTCGGGTCTTCTTCAGCGGCCGGGTTAACGATATCGTTGGAGCCAATCACGATCACCACGTCGGTGCTGGTGAAATCGTCATTGATTTCATCCATCTCCAACACGATGTCGTAAGGCACCTTGGCTTCTGCCAGCAGCACGTTCATGTGCCCTGGCAAACGGCCCGCCACCGGGTGAATACCAAAGCGTACGTTCTTGCCCGCCGCACGCAGCTTGCGCACCAAATCGCTGACCGCACTCTGGGCCTGCGCAACAGCCATTCCGTAACCCGGCACAATCACCACGCTGTCGGCATCGTTCAGGGCACTGGCCACGCCGCCAGCATCAATCGCCACCTGCTCGCCTTCGATCTCCGCCGCAGGCCCCGTAGTGCCGCCAAAGCCGCCCAGAATCACGTTAACGAAGTTGCGGTTCATCGCTTTACACATGATGTAAGAGAGAATCGCCCCCGAGGAGCCCACCAGCGCGCCGGTCACGATCAATAGATCATTAGAGAGCGTGAAGCCGATAGCCGCCGCTGCCCAGCCGGAATAGCTGTTGAGCATCGACACCACCACCGGCATATCCGCACCGCCAATCCCCATGATCAAGTGATAGCCAATGAAGAAGGCCAGTGCGGCTAGCAAAATCAGCGTCCAGAAACCTGCCCCGTTGAGGTAAAGCACCGCCAACAGCAGTGAAAGCACTGCCGCGCCAGCATTCAGCAGATGCCCGCCAGGCAGTTGACGCGGTTTGCCATCCACCTTACCCGCCAGCTTGCCAAAGGCGATCACGGAGCCTGTAAAGGTGATCGCACCGATAAAGATGCCCAGCACGACCTCAATCTGCAAAAACGTCAGCTCATCGGGGGCCTTGGTAGCCACCAGCGCGGCAAACGCCGAAAACTCTTGCATGACACCATCAGCCGCACGGGCAGCCAGCACTCGGCGGCGCTCCAGGTCCGCACTCCATGCCACAAACACGGCCGCCAAACCCACAAAGCTGTGCAGAGCGGCCACTAGCTGGGGCATTTCGGTCATTTCGACCTTACCCGCCATATAGGTACCGATGCCTGCGCCGATAATCATCATCGGGATCAACCACCAATAGCCGCCAATGCCCGGCCCAAAAGCGGTGAAAAACACCGCAACGGCCATCCCGACAATGCCGTACCACACCGCGCGCTTGGCTTTTTCCTGATTACTAAGCCCACCCAGCGATAAAATAAACAAAACGCTTGCCGCAATCGCCGCGGCAGATACGAATCCTTGACCTAACATATCGTCTCTCCGCCGCTCAGGATTTTTGGAACATGGCCAGCATCCGGCGTGTCACCAGGAAGCCACCCACAATATTGATCGTTGCGATAAGTACCGAAATAGCCGCCAGCACGCTAACCACTGCGCTGCCTGAGCCAATTTGCAAAATCGCCCCCAAAATAATGATGCCGGAGATCGCATTGGTCACCGCCATCAGCGGCGTATGCAGCGAGTGGCTGACTTTCCAGATCACCTGGAAGCCGATAAAACACGCCAACACGAAGACAATAAAGTGCTGCATAAAAGACGCGGGCGCCACCTGACCGAGCAACAGCATCAACGCACCGCCGATCGCCAATATGCCGACCTGGCGCTTGGTCTGGGCTTTGAACGTCGCCGCTTCTGTGGCTTTTTTCTCTTCAGGCGTCGGCTCTTTTTCTTTCTTCTTCGGTTTGGCCGCAGCAATCGCTTTTACTTTGGGCGGGGGCGGCGGAAAGGTCACTTCGTTCTGGTAAGTCACCGTCGCGCCACGAATCACGTCATCATCCATATTGTGATTGATCACGCCATCTTTCTCAGGCGTTAAATCGGTCAGCATATGGCGAATATTGGTGGCATACAGCAAGGACGACTGGGTCGCCATGCGCGAGGGGAAGTCGGTATAGCCGACCACAATCACGCCGTTATCGGAGACGATACGCTCATCGGGCTGGGTTAAATCGCAGTTGCCGCCTTTTTCAGCCGCAAGATCGACAATCACCGAACCGGGCTTCATGGCCGCGACCATATCTTCAAGCCACAGCTTGGGCGCCGGGCGCCCGGGGATCAGCGCAGTGGTAATAACGATGTCCACATCAGGCGCCTGTTCGCGGAAACAAGCCAGCTGTTTTTCGCGAAACTCGGGGCTTGAGGGCGAGGCATAACCGCCGCTTGCCGAGCCATCCTGGCTGTCTTCGCTGTCTTCAAAATCCAGGAACAGGAACTCAGCTCCCATCGACTCGATCTGCTCGGAGACTTCCGGACGCACATCAAAGGCACGCACCACAGCACCCAGGCTGGTGGCGGTACCAATGGCCGCAAGCCCGGCAACGCCTGCGCCAATTACCAGCACCTTAGCCGGAGGCACTTTGCCCGCAGCAGTTACCTGGCCGGTAAAGAAGCGGCCAAAATTATTGCCTGCCTCTATTACCGCGCGGTAACCGGCGATATTGGCCATGGAGGAGAGCGCGTCCATCTTCTGGGCCCGCGAGATACGCGGCACCATGTCCATGGCGATCACGGTGGCACCTTGGGCACGGCACTTCTCAAGCAGCGCTTCGTTTTGAGCGGGCCAGAAAAACGCAATCAGCGTTTGTCCTTCTCGTAGTCGTGCCGCTTCTTCATCAGAAGGCTCGCGGACTTTAATGACCACCTCAGCGCCCTGCCAAAGAGCGTCAGCACTATCCACTACGGTAACGCCAGCATCACGATAAGCGTTGTCATTAAAGCCCGCCGCAAGACCAGCGCCTGTTTCAATCAGACACTCGTGGCCCAGCTTTTGGATCTGCTTTGCGCTTTCAGGGGTAAGCGCCACACGTGCTTCTCCCCGACTCGTTTCCTTAGGTGCGCCTATTCTCACACGAGTACTCCCTACGGTTTGAAAGCCGACAATAAGCTGTCATGGTTTGTTTTGATGCCAAGTACAGCCCGCTTGACGGCGGTTGATTTCGACCACCACATCTTTATAAAACGTTACAGGTTCTCATGTTGCGTTTTAATAAAGCCATTCAACCTTTGATGTATGCATGGCATGAGCTTTTCCAAACATCGTCACCGGCAGGAGCAGTATGCGCAAAAATCAAACGGTATAATTACCTCAATGCGACCTGATCGTAAGCTGTACAAGACGGGCAACCAGTGGGCGTACTACCAAAATACACACAAAGGCGCTGGGCATGGCCACCCGGTAGGCGTGCCATACCTGGCTGAAATAGTGGTGACTCACCCCCGCACTAACCGCGGTAATAACCAGGGTCATTAAGAATGCCATAATCGTCGACATGTATAATGCAAATATGATCGGCGTAAAACGTGGGTGCAGCTTGCGCGCTGCAAGCAGGCGCTGTTCTGGGTAGCGGCGGGTTGTCATGGGTTAATTACCTTATCTATCAAACGTGTTTGTGCACTCTACAGTGGCTTGGAAAAATTCAGAAGCACGCTCACGATAAGTACAGCCGTAAGTTAATGTTACGAATATCGCTAAAGATTAAGGTATGGCTTATGGTTGCGTTACGTGGCATCGAGAGCTTTGTGAAAGGAGTTGGAGCACGGCTGCCTGATATTTCGGTTTCCTTTGGATGGGCGCTATCTCGGCTGGGGTGCGGTACGCAACGGCATACGTTTCGATGTGCCGGTGAAGGCACGTATGATCAGCGACGACATTGATGCACTGGCCCAGATGGCCATTGAAGGTGGCGGCATCACACGGTTAGCGGCGTTTATTGCAGAACCGTTAATTGCGCAGGGCAAGCTCGTCGCACTGTTTACGCCGCCGTTTGCGGCTGATGAGCCCCTGGAGGTTGACCCACTAGAGTTTTATCTTTGTGTCCGGCATCGGCGTGAATTAACGCCCAAGGTCCTGGCGTTTCAGCAGTTTCTCACCGAGACTCTCCCTGCCCACTGGCGGGCCTAGGCCGACATCACGCGTTGCAGCATCCCTTCTGCTTCCGTTTCACTTACTCCCAGCATTAGCAAAATCTGGCGCTGGGTCGCCAATAACACATGCTGACGCTCTTCCTCACCGGGTAGGCTTTTGGCAATGGCCACGGCCCCCACCAGCGCGGCCAGAATAACCCGCGACTTATCGGCAATCACTTCGCGGTCGTGGGCAAAGGGGAGTTTTTTTAGCTTACTCAGGGCAAGCAAGCGCATTTCAAGCATCTTTTTCATCCGCAGGTAAGACGCCTCAAACATGGTACGAATCTCGGCTTTCTCGCTGCCTATTTCATTAAACAGCACCGCTTCCGGCCCTGGCTGTTGCTTACGCTCAAGCTCCTGGAGATTCCAGTAGTTAGAGACCAGCTCCGTTAGGTGCTGCAAGGAGAGCGGCCCTTTTACCAAGCGTGCCGCCCGGCTGCCATCCAGCGTTTTACGCACCGAGGCATCATACAACGCCTCTTTGGAGGCGAAGTGGGAATAAAAAGCCCCGTGGGTCATTCTAGCCAGCTTCATGACCTGACCGATGGAGACTTTATTAAAGCCGTATCGGCTGAACAGTTCAGTGGCTGACGCCAGGATACGCTCTCGGGTTTTCGCCTTATGGCTTTTGGGATAAGGCATGTTGACCTCGTTATGTACTGCTAAATCGTTCGGCTAAATTGTTTGGCTAAATAATCCTGCTAAATATTATCTTGATCATATAATGCGTACTGCTAGCGTAGCCGTATTTAAAGCACTGAGGAGCCGCTATGCACTCACCTATTGTTATCACCGGCATGGGCATGGTCAGCCCGCTGGGATGCAACGTCAAGACAAGTTGGGACACTCTGCTGCAAGGCCGTTCAGGGATTCGCCAGATTACCCGCTTTGATACCGCTCAAACGCCTATCAAAATTGCCGGTGCGGTTGCCCACTCAACTGATGACCCGCAGGCAGGGCTTTGTCTGGATGGTATCGCAGATGCCAAAGAGCGCCGCAAGCTGGACCTGTTCAGCCTTTACGCCATGGCAGCGGCAAAAGAGGCGCTTGAGCAGGCTGGCTGGCAGCCAACGGACGAAGCACAACGCCGCGCCACGGCGACCATTATCGGTTCCGGCATTGGCGGGTTCCCCACGATTACCGAGGCCCAGCAAACGCTACAGCAGAAAGGTTACCGTCGGGTGTCGCCGTTTACTGTACCCGCGTTTCTAGCCAATATGGCGGCGGGCAACCTGTCGATTCGCTATGGCTTTCAAGGGCCTTTGGGCTGCCCGGTGACGGCGTGTGCGGCGGGCCTGCAAGCGATTGGCGACGGCATGCGTCTAATCCGTAGCGGTGAAGCCGACGTGGCGTTAGTAGGCGGCGCCGAGGCGTGTATTGATCCACTATCATTAGCGAGCTTCAACGCGCTCAAAGCGCTTTCCACCGAGCATGAACAGCCTGAAAGTGCATCGCGTCCCTTCGACAGCACCCGCAACGGTTTTGTGATGGGCGAAGGTGCGGGCCTGCTGGTGATTGAAACACTTGAACATGCACAAGCGCGCGGCGCCACGCCGCTGGCCGTCATTAGCGGCTACGGCACCAGTGCCGATGCCTACCATATTACTGCCGGGCCAGAGGACGGTAACGGCGCCGCCGCGGCGATTCATTCGGCGCTGAAAATGGCGGGGCTTAACGCGGATGAGATTGGCTATATCAATGCTCACGCCACCTCCACGCCCGTGGGCGACCGGGCAGAAATTGCCGCCTTACGGCGTGTGTTTGGTAGCAAACTGCCACACATTCCGATCTCTTCCACCAAATCGGCAACGGGCCATTTGCTGGGGGCGGCGGGCGGTGTTGAGAGTATATTTTCAGCGCTTTCTGCCACGACGGGCCAGCTGCCGCCCACACTTAACCTGACGCACTGCGATGAAGATATGCAGGATCTGGACTTTATCCCGCTAACAACGCGCACCCAGCCCTCCCCGCATGTGCTGTGCAATGGGTTTGGGTTTGGTGGCGTCAACGCGGCACTGATTATCAGCCAGATGTAGCGCTTGGCCATCGGTTTTTTACCGCCGTTCGCGTATCCTCTTGGCCTGCTTTTAGCGGCGGAAGAACATGAAACGCTACGAACGCTTTGCCGAGGAAATATCCGAACTGATCCGCAGTGGTGTGCTGGCGCCGGGGGAACGCGTGCCCTCAGTTCGTCAGGCCAGCCGCCACTACGCCATTAGCCCATCGACGGTGTTTCAAGCGTACTACCTAATGGAGAAGCAGGGGCTAATCGTGTCGCGGCCACGCTCGGGCTACTTTGTCCGCGAACAGGCGCAGCAGTTTCTCAACGAGCCCGAAATGACCTTGGGCCACCCTGAAACGGCCGACATTGCGGTAAGTGAACTGGTTTTTTCAGTGCTGGGGTCGCTTCAAAATGTCGATACGGTGCCTTTTGGCTCGGCCTTTCCAAGCCCTGAGCTGTTTCCGCTTCCCCGCCTGGCGCGCAGCATGGCCAAAGGGCTGCGCGAGCTTTCTCCCAACGCCATCATCACCGATATGACTGCAGGCGATACGGCACTGCGCCGCCAGATCGCCCTGCGTTATCGGCTGGCAGGCGTACACCTACCGCCTCAGGAATTGGTGATTACCAATGGCGCCATGGAAGCCCTCAACCTGGGGTTTCAGTGCGTGACTGAACCTGGTGACCTTGTCGCCATCGAGTCCCCGGCCTTTTACGCAAGCCTTCAGGTATTGGAGCGTTTGAAGTTACGGGCGGTCGAGATTCCTGTTCATCCACGGGAAGGAATCGACCTGGACAAGCTGGCAGACAGCCTTGCCAAGTACCCAATTAAAGCCTGCTGGCTGATGAGCCATTTGCAAAACCCGCTTGGGGCGAGCTTGAGTACGGCCAAAAAGCAGGCGCTGTATGGGCTGTTGAAGCAGCATCAGGTACCGCTGATCGAAGATGATGTGTATGCCGAGCTCTATTTTGGCGCCAAGCCCCCCGTGCCGGTTAAGCACTTTGATGATGAAGGGCTGGTGATTCACTGCGGGTCGTTTTCAAAGTGCCTGGCGCCCGGCTATCGGGTCGGCTGGGTAGCCGGAGGGCGCTACGCCGAAAGCATTTCCCGGCTGAAACTGATGACGACAATTTCACCCTCGGTGCCCGCTCAGGTAGCCATTGCAGATTACCTTCAGCACGGCGGCTACGACCGCCATTTGCGCAAGCTGCGCCTGGCGCTGGAATTTCAGCAAGCCCGTATGCTCTCGGCGGCGGCACGCTACTTTCCCGAGGATACCCGCGCAACACGCCCTGCGGGCGGATACTTTCTGTGGTTTGAATTTCCCAAGCCGGTGGACTCACTGCGCCTGTTTCAAATAGCCCTGGCAAACGGGATCAGCATTGCACCTGGGCCTATTTTCTCTGCCACGCAGGGGTATCAGAACTGCGCCCGCTTAAGCTATGGCCACCCGTGGACACCGCGCAGCGAAGAGGCCATGGCGTTTTTGGGCGAACAGCTAAGAGCAATGCTGGCATCTTGTTAGGCGCTGCTTGTCAGGTGTCAGATGCCCATTTTCAGACGCTCGTTTTAGCGACTTACGCCTTTTGGCTATGCAGATGACGATTGTCTGCCGATGTTAACCGGGCCAGCTTTCCAATTTGATACAGGTCGTGTAGATACATATCAAGCCGGGAAATGCCGTGAGAGATGGCGATCAGCACGAAAGTTAATAGCATCAGCACCACAGGTTCATTCAGCCAGGTAAAGGCGGGCGATGCAACAGGGTATAACAGCGTATAGATGCTCATTCCCCCCAGGAACTGCGCCAGCATGCTGTTCACAATCACCAGTGAAATCATCAGCACGCGGGTGTCCCATGTGGGTAGCCGGGTTTTACACAATGATAAATGCCGCACACGTAACTCGCCGCTGACATCAAGCTGCTCCCTGCGGCGCAGAAGTGGAATGGCATAGGTGCCCGCTTTTTCCTCAGTAAACGCCAGGAGCGCCATGTGATGATCCATCTGAGGCCCAAATGTTTGAGCGACCGCCTGGTCAAAGTCGGCTGACCCGACTGCTTGTTTCGCCAACAATGCTTTATGCGAAAGCTCGCTTAAGCGCTCTTTATCGCCGCTTGAGAGCTTCAAGTCGTTGGCAAAGTTAATATTATAGTTAACCTCATACACCTGGTATAAAGCGGCCGTGACACCTATAAAAATCATAAAATAAATGAAAACAGTCAGCATAGTAGCGCGCCTCTTAAACGTTTTATTACTCTAACAGCCTGACGTCTGGTTAACGAATGTCCTGCTCGCCATCTGTGCGTTTTTGAATTCTGCCTTGCACTGCCGTTTCAGTACAGACTCAGAACGTTACGATAAATACATATCAGCTTAAAGGCTGACCCAGCGCAAGCAAACCCGGCTCGCGTGACGCCTTCGCCATTTAGCTAACCTTAATGATTTTGCTATACGTGAGTAGCGTCATACAGCGCATAGCGCATGAAAGCCATCAAAGACTGAGCTAACATAGCGGCCCGCGATCAGAATCGCTTAAAACAATAATGACATTTCAATAAAATCTCGCTCACAAGGAGCCCACCATGCCCCCTCAAGAATCCAGCACGCTGACGGCTTCTCCTCCGGTCACATCCATGTATGCCAAATACCTGGCCGCGCTTGGCCCCGGCTTTTTATTTGCGGGGGCAGCCATTGGCACGTCTCACGTTGTTCAATCAACGCGTGCTGGGGCGGAGTATGGCATCGGCTTACTGGTCTTTATTTTACTTGCCATACTGCTTAAGTATCCGTCTTTTTTCTTCGGGCCATTTTATGTCAGCGTCACAGGCAAGTCGCTGGTTGAGGGCTACCGCCAGACCTTTGGTAAATCCGTGGTGGCGCTGTTTGCGCTGGTCCAAATACCTGTCTCGGCGATTATTATTGCCGCCATTGCGATTACCACGGCAGGTCTTGCCGGCAGTATCGTGCCTATGACGTTAAGCCCGCCAGCCATCGCCGTGATACTGATTGCCCTGTGCTGCGTACTGACATTTGCAGGCGGTTACAAGCTACTTGATTGGGTCAATAAAGTCTTTATTGTCATCTTAAGCGTCACCACCCTGTTGGCTGCCCTGGTGGCCGTGCCCCTGGTCGACTGGACCTTCTACCCCGCGACAGCCGTCTCTCCGCTTTTTAGTACAGCCACCTTTATTACCCTGGTAGCGGTGCTTGGCTTGATGCCGTCTGACATTACGCTCGCGGTGATGAACTCACTGTGGTCAGAGGCGCGTAATAAAAATCAGGGCGTGCGCAGCGGCACTGCCGCCGAAAAAATCGACTTCAATATCGGCTATATCGGCGCGGCCGTTCTGGCGGCCTGTTTTGTCGTAATGGGCGCTGGCGTGATGCACAGCCAGGCAATAACGCCCGCCGATGGTGCCGTCGCTTTCGCAAGCCAAGTGATTGGCCTTTATACCAACACCTTGGGCGAGTGGAGCGGCGTGGTCGTGGGTATTTCCGCGTTTACCGTCATGCTCACCACACTGCTGACCGTGCTGGATGGCTTTCCACGCATGATCACGGCCTCTTACTATACGTTTACACGCCCGGAAGGCGCCACGGAAGAGAGCCGTACGATTGAGGGCAGCCGCGCATTTTTTATATGCATGGTGGGCTTATCACTACTGGCCGTGGTGATTCTGTATACCTTGATGGGCAGCTTCCGGCTGTTTATGGACTTTGTCATGGTCGTGGCGTTTTTGATAAGCCCGGTGCTGGCTACCCTCAACCACCTGACGGCAAACGGCTCAACCGTGCCGGTGTCCCAGCGCCCTTCACGCCTGATTAATGCCTGGAGCTGGCTAGCAATCGCTACCCTGGCGCTTCTGTCACTGGGTTATATTTATGTTCGCTTTATTCACTAACTCGTAAGTACTCGCTAGTCAGCGCCTCGCGAAGCCGCTTTAGTGCATGGCTGAGCGCTAACTGGCTTAAGTGCAGTTTTTCGGCCGCGCAGGTATTGATAGGCTCGACCCCGCATTTGCACCGTGCACCGGCACACCGGTATGTGGCGGTATGTCGACCGACTTACTGCTAAAAGTTGATATAAAGAACTATCGCCCTTCATGGTCCTCAAGAAGGGCGAATTTTATGGTCTATTTCCAATCCAAGGCTCTTAAAAATTTGTTTCAAAAACATGACGCAAAAGAGATTTTGGTGCACGTTTCAGCGTTTTCCTTCCCGAAAAAAATCCTATCTAAAATCCGCTATTAACAGGCTTTTTAGAAAGCATCTCGCTTGCCAATCTAACTTTCCTTTTTTTACTAAATTAACCTTGTTAAGATGCTTAGAAAACTAATCAAATCGATTAAAATTCGTTAGGGAACGCTGGTTTTGAAAAATTCAACTTCACTTCCATGCCAAGCTTCTTTTGATCTTGCTTTATTGAAACCACTTTTTTAACGCTGGCTTATCTGAACCAGTCAATGAGTGGTTCCTCAAAGTAAGGTATAGGCATGACATCTCTGTTGCTGCATAGCGGTAAGACAGACCAATATCGCGCCCTTGGCGAGACGGGGCAGCCGGTTTTTCACTCTGCGCTTCAATTACGTAAAACTATTGCACGCCGCCTAAAAGGAAAAGAGCGCCACCTTGCTATACCACAACGCGACCAGCAGGGAGAAGGCGTCGATTGGTACAGTGGCATCCCCGGTGACGTAGTGCCTTGGAAGAATGCTACTGAAGGTGAACGAGAGGACGCGCGTATTCAGTTGGAATCTTTTAAAAAAGAGATTCAAGCTGTCGAAATGCCCGGTGACGGCCAGGGCGGTGACCACGAAGTATTCGCACGCTTAGTCAAATGGTCTTGTCACTTCCCAGATGAAAACCATGTTTATTTGGTGGACGGCACTCCGGTACTCACCTTTTGGGGCTTTATACATCCTGAAGCCGACCGGCACGCTAATCCTTTGCAGTGCCTCTATCCCGAGACTGAGCCAGCACAGGCTCCTGCGCCCATATCCCCGCCTCTAGCTCCACTAGCGGCTGCCGTGCCTAGCAATGAGCCCACTGCTGTGAAACCGCGCCCTTGGTGGCGCCGTTTATGGTGGCTATTGCCCTTGGCTTTACTTTTAGGCTTGCTGTTGCTGCTGGGATTGAAACGCTGTTCTACACCGCCGCTAGAACCCAAGGTTGAGCTAAGTCTACCGACGGTCCAAACGCCTTCTTTTGCTGTTCCTCAACTGCCCTCGCAGGGCTTGAATACTTGGCCTTTTAGTATCGGCCCTAAAAATCTTGCGCTGCCAAATGGCGTTTTTGGGTTAAACGCTGGAGCCAGCATGCCAGCCCAGGGAAGCTCAACTGGAACGCCTGCTATAGCGTTATCTGATAACAGCTTGGCAAACACGATGCCATCTCAATCAAATATGGATTTAGCGCTTTCTGAGCCATTGCCACCTGTCAGTGAGCTGCCCGTCAACGCGTTATCACCCAGTGCCACAGAGCCGCCAGCAGGCAGAGCCAATACAGCCCAGAGCCCAACAGCCCTCCCTGAGCCACTAAACCTTCCTGCCAACACGCCAGATGGAACAGCTGCTTTTCTCGACGGTAATTGGCAAGGCGCAGGCGTAATGGATAGCCAGAGTGGTCAGCCTCTTCAAGTACGCTACGCATTCAACCAAGGCGAAGGACAGATGTTTATTCGCCGCGGTGGGCAGGCTGGTGTGATGTGTTCAGGTCCTGTGACTGCCGTGATGCAAAGTGGTGAACTCCAGGTTGAAGCCCAAGAGCGTGCTCGCTGTGAAGACGGCAGTAATTACGAAATGCCGCGCGTAGAGTGCCATCAAAACGAGGGCGAAATGGCCGACTGCGCAGCCAGCTATGACGATGAACCTTTTCCCATGCGGCTTCAGAAAGCCAGCGAATAGGACGGTAAACGGATTATGTTACCTGAGATTATTAATTTCGAAGAGGTGGCAACTCTGGTTAGCCACTCCGGCGTTCAGTTCCTGGACTTTGGTTTAACACTGGAGCCTCGCAAGGAGCCAGCTGGGGAGTTCATGTATCTGGCCACTACGGACAAGATGCTGACTCGCCTGCTGGTTAATGAAGAAGATGGCTCTTTATTTCATGAAGTAGAGCCTGGCGAGTTTGAAATCGTTAAACGCCCTCAATTCGACATGGCGATGTCGACAAGTCTTGAGCAGTTGGATAAAGCCTGGCTCCCGCTCCCCTTTTTCCGTTTTCGGCCGCCAAGCAAGTTTGATGAAGGCCCTGCCAACTGGGCCCGCATGCGCTTGACGGCCTTGGATGAGCCCGATATCGACGGCCATACTCATCGCCTGACGTTAGCCTTTGATACACAAACGCTGCCGCGTCGTGATAACACCGCATACCTTTGCCCAACGACGGATGACGTCAACTCAGGCACCAACTTCCGCCTGGCCACCAGCACGTCGAACATGCGCTGGTTTCTTGACCAATCCTGGGTAAGAGAATGGCTTGAAGAGCTTTTCCGCGAAGCCAATCCCAAGCTTGATAGCCAGGAAATGCGTGACGCTCTTGAAGAGTGCCAGCATTTTGCACATTACCTGAACGTACTTAGCCTGCTGCGCCAGCCTATCGAAGAAGAGCACAGCAAGCAGGGCAAACGCGTTCATATTCCTGACATCAAGGTTATCGCCCAGAAAGAAGGGGTAATTCCCGTCGACCTAGTGCTCGATGTCGGCAACTCGCGTACGTGCGGGATTCTGATAGAAGATCACGGCCAGTCGGGCATGGGGCTGAGACACAACTATGTGCTTGAGCTGCGTGACCTTGTCGATCCTGAGCGGGTTTATAGAGACCCGTTTGATAGTCGTATTGAATTCTCACAGACCTTTTTTGGCAAAGACCACTTATCCGTCAAGAGTGGCCGTCATGACGCTTTCTTATGGCCTACCATCGCCCGGGTTGGCGTGGAAGCAGGACGTTTGGCCGGACGGCGGCGGGGCACCGAAGGCTCCACAGGTCTATCCAGCCCCAAACGTTACCTGTGGGACGATGAGACATATCACCACGGTTGGCGCTTTAACAGTGCGTATGTGCGTACCGACACGGAGCCACATGCCACCGCCGCCCCCTTCTCTCATCTGATTAACGAGCTGGGGGATGCGCTCTACACGCTGGATGAAGAAGATCAGCTACCTGTCTTCAAGCCGCACTACTCGCGCAGCTCGCTGATGACCTTCATGCTGTCAGAAGTGCTGGCACAAGCATTGATGCAGATGAACAGCCCCGCTCAGCGTGCCCGGCAAGGGCATACCAACCGCCCTCGCCAGCTACGCTCTATCACCCTGACAGTGCCTCCAGCGCTGCCACAGGCAGAACGCAGCCTGCTGGTATCACGGCTTGAGCAAGCGGTTGCCCTGATCTGGAAAAGCCTGGGCTGGGATCACGGTGAAGAAGAGAGTAATCCGTTTGAAGCAGAAGCTGACGGCACCTTACGCGTCCCGATGCCGAGCTTGCGTGTAGAGTGGGACGAAGCCTCCTGCGGCCAGTTGGTTTACCTCTATACGGAAATCAAGGAGAACTTTGCCGGGCATCCAGAAGAGTTCTTCGCAACGCTTGCACGCCCTGATAAACCCCATCGTGAGCAGGTCAGCCTTGCCACTATTGATATTGGTGGCGGCACCACGGACCTGGTCATTACCGACTACCATCTTGACCGCAGTGGATCAACGAGCGGAGGCAGTAATGTCTCCGTCGTACCACAGCAGCGCTTTCGTGACGGTTTCCGCATCGCCGGAGATGACATCCTGCTTGATGTCATTCAGCTGTTCGTACTTCCCAGTTTTGAGGCCGCGCTCAAGCAGGCAGGAGTAGCATCGCCTGACTCGATGATGTCGCAACTATGCGGGCAGGACAACGCTAATGCCCAGAATCAGGTTCTACGCCAACAGCTTAACCTGCAGGTTTTCACCCCGCTCGGCCTAGCGCTACTTGAGGCCTATGAAAGCTTTAACCCCGAGCAGCCTTGTGGCTCAGAGACACTCACCTACGGTGAACGCTTAGGCGAGCACAAGGTAAGCACATCGGTGCACCGTTATGTCGAAACGGCACTAAGGCACGAGCTGGGCATGGACCTTACGTTTGATTTGATGAGCATTCCGCTTACGTTCAACTTGCTGGACGTTCATCGTGCCTTTTTGCAAGATCGCTTCAACATCTGCAAAACCCTGGCATCGCTGTGTGAAGTGGTTTTCCAATATCAGTGCGACATGCTCTTGATTACCGGCCGCCCATCACGTTTACCGGGTGTCCAAGCCTATTTGCGCAAAATGCTGCCACTACCACCGGGGCGCATCCTGCCACTGCAGGGTTACCGCACAGGCAGTTGGTACCCCTTCCATCGCAACGGCCGTATAGACGATCCTAAAACCACGGCTTCCGTAGGCGCGATGTTGTGCTCACTGTGCACCCGCCATGATCTGTCCAACTTCTTTTTCGATGCTGCGAAGCTGAAACCCTATTCAACGATTCGTCATATTGGTTTGATTGATAACAATAATACGATCCCTGATGCCGATATCACCTATCGCGATATAACAACCTCCGAAGACGGCACCATGATTCATCTGCAAGAAGATGAAACAGGGGAAACGCCCGCAATCGAAATGCGCGGTGCACTTCGAATCGGCTTTCGCCAGCTAGCCGCTCAGCGTTGGTCAGCGTCTCCGCTCTATACGCTGACGTTTACCCCGACCGGGACGGAGAAGTTCGAAAAAGCCAAAGCCAATACGGGCCACGCTTTCATATTGAAGGTACGTTTAGCGGTGGATGAACGGGCCAGCAAAGGCAGCCTGATCAGTGATCGCCTGAAGATCGCCAGCGTTGAAACGAGCGGTGAAGGCAGCTTTAGCTCACGTGACCTGAAGCTGCAGCTCAATACACTTAATGATGCCGGACTGGGCGATACCAACTACTGGCTGGACAGCGGGAGCGTAAAACGCACATGAACCAGTTGACACCCGAACAGTTGTCACCAGGACAGCTGACGCCAGAACAGAAACAGCTCAGCGAAGGCTGGAAGTCCTTTTATCAGGGCGCAGGTGAAGCCCTGGAGTGGATTGACTCAGTGCGCCAAAGCGCCCCCAGCCTCGACAGTGAAGCAGACACGCTGGGGCTTGCCCTTTATCGATCCCGTAACCTTGCGAAAAGCTTATCGCATGCCGCCACGACACCAATGACCGTCGGCTTTTTTGGGCTCTCTCAAGCGGGTAAGTCGTATCTTATATCCGCACTGGCGGCTGGCGAAAACGGCAAATTGGAAACGCGTTATGGCTCGGCTCGTTTAGACTTTATCGAACACATCAACCCTGTCGGTGGTGGTAAGGAAGCGACCGGCCTGGTCACACGATTTAGCCGCACGGCAAGCTCCGGCCCCAGCGAATTCCCGGTTGAACTCAAGCTGTTCAGCGAAGTGGAAGTAGCGAAAGTATTGGCGAATGCCTGGTTCAACGACTTCGACCACGAACGCGAAGACGTTTACGAAATTGATGAAAGCAAAGTCGCGCGCCTGCTGTCGCTTTACGCTGCTGAATCTGATGAAAAGCGCCAATCAGGGATAACGCCGAAAGGTGTAACGCCCGAAAATGTGGTAGAGCTTTGGGACTACCTACAGGCGAGCTTTCCTAAATCCGTCAGCAAACTCAACGCCCGCTACTGGCCGCAGGTAGTCAAGCTTGCCCCGCAACTTACCAGCCACCAACGGGCTGAGCTGTTCTCCATTTTATGGGGCGAACAACCCGAACTTACCCACCTTTATCGCCAACTCGCCCAGACCCTGGATGCCTTGGGCCACGCCGCTCGCGTTTATGCCCCGCTTCGCTGCCTGGTAGTGAGCGATGGAGGCGGCTTTAGTCAGCGCGACAGCATCATGAACGTCGACATACTGGAGCGCCTGGGTACCGCAAAGGATTATACGCTTGAGGTTTGCCCCTCAATTGGCGATACCCTGGCCGCGCCGGTTAGTTTATCGGTTGCCCAACTCGCAGCACTCACGGCGGAACTGACCTTTCCTCTGATCGAGCCTACCCGTGACCCGCGGGTAGAGCAGGTGGACCTGCTGGACTTCCCCGGTTATCGCGGCCGTTTAAGCCTACGTAATATTGGTGAATCAGGAAGCCAGGAAGGCCTTTCTCAACTCTTGCTGCGTGGCAAGGTGGCCTACCTGTTCGAGCGCTACACGGACAGCCAGGAAATGAACGGCTTGGTGGTCTGTACAAGTTCAGACAAGCAGAGCGATGTGACAAGCGTTGGCCCGGTCTTAACCCGCTGGATCGAAAAAACCCAAGGCGAAACAGCCGCCGAACGCGGCCAGCGCGATCCTGGGCTGATCTGGGCGCTCACCATGTTCGATAAGCGTATTTCCGGCGCGTTGCAACAAACCGAAAGCCAGTTGCGTGAAGGCTGGGAAGGTCTGATCAAAATGACCATGCTGGAGCGTTTCGGAAGCTTTGAGTGGATGCAGGAGTGGTCACCCGGCCAAGCGTTTAATAATACTTTCTTGGTGCGCAAACCGCGTTTGCCTGTGCCGTTCCTGGTAAGTGAAGAAGGCCGGGAAGTTGCCATAAACGAAGCAACACAAGCAGCCTTGGCAAGCATGCAAAATACCTTCATTGAAAGCCCGACGGTACAGCAGCACGTTCAGCAACCCGCCGATGCCTGGCAAGCAATGCTGACGCTAGATGATGGTGGCATGGCCCACGTTGGCGACTACCTGGGCCGCATTGCAGGCTTGGAGTACAAATTAGGCCGGATCGAAAGCCAGCTCAAGGAAACATATCGTACGCTGGTCACGGATCGTCTTGCTACTTGGCACTTCAATGACGCCGATGGTGAAGTAGAGCAGAAGCGCGCCATTGCAGGCCGTTTCTGGAAAGAGCTTCAGGTGCGCTGGCAATCAATGGGAGAGCTGCAATATCACCTGGAACTGCCCGACGAAACCGTTCGCGACCTCTACCTCAGTGACAGCGAAGACAGCCTGTCATCATCCACAGAAGATGACGACGACGCTAGCGTCGACAATGGTGGGCTATATGGCAGCAGTAGTGCTGGCCTGGAAGCTGACTTTGGAGCGCTTCCTTTTGGCGACAGTCCTGGCGAACCAACCGATATACCCGCCCAGGCACCAAGAGCGCCCGTGCTGCAAAGTGCTGATCACCGCTTTGCCAAGGCCGTCTATCACGCCTGGGTAGGTCACTTGCGTGAGTTTCCCCAGCGC
Source organism: Halomonas sp. AOP22-C1-8 (assembly GCF_052378905.1). Lineage (NCBI taxonomy): Bacteria > Pseudomonadati > Pseudomonadota > Gammaproteobacteria > Oceanospirillales > Halomonadaceae > Halomonas > Halomonas sp. AOP22-C1-8. The sequence continues at coordinate 241,252 of NZ_JBQSYD010000001.1, forward strand.
CAAGGGCTGTTACGCATGCTGGGGCTGGATCGTGATTTGATGAAGCTATTGGCCGATGAACTGATTACAGGTGCCAGCCGGTCAAAGGTACAAGAGAAACTGCAAGAAGCCCTGCTGCAACGCATTCAAAGCGGCGCCCGCCGGGATCGGCTCGTGTCACGGCAAGTATTGACGGCCCAGCTCGTGCTGCGTGATTTCATTGCCTGGCTCGGTTTTCACTACCTTCCTGTGGATCAGCGGCCTGCAAGCCTTGTGGGTAGAAAAGGTCCCCTATTTGGCTATCAGCGTGACCACCTACCCAACGGCGAATTACCGCAACTACCTGACCAGCCCGTCAATCAAGCGCAGGTGTATTTTGGCAACTGGCTATCCGGACTTTATCTCATGACTCAAGAAAATGCCGGGCATAGCGGCGGTCGCGAAATCACCATTGAGCAGAATGAGCGCCTCGGTGAGGTACTTGCGTTATTCACTACCAAGGAGAAGGCGTATGCGTAAAGTTGAGCTTCGCCCCCTGTCTGATCTTAAACCCGGTTATGCCCAGCTAGTAATGATCGGTGGCACTCCTCCGAGCGAAGGTCTGTCGGTAGACATTCAGCGCAACCAGGATGAACACTTTTTACAAGCCGATGGAAAGTGGGGAAGCCACTCTTTTAAATTCACGCTGCCAACGCTGCAAACCAATGCGGACGGCCACTCGACGGCTGTGGTCGATGAGCAGATCGTTGACCCACTAATCGAAAATCCGCATGCCACCAATATGGTTCGGTTTTACGCTGCTGATGGCACGGAGTTGGGGCGCGCACGTTTAAAGCTAGCCCGTGACCTGATGCCATCCGGCGCCAGTGGCAGTACGCCCTCATTAGCCGCAGGAGCGGCCCTACATTCACCGGCGGCGCCAGAACCCGAACCAGAGCCTGACCCCATACCGGTTGAGCCATCACCCGCCGAGGTTACAACGCCAGCGCCAGAAGCGCCCCAGACAGCAAAAAAGGGCAATAAGCGATGGCTTTGGATAGTACTGGCTATTGTGCTTTTGGCACTTCTTGCAGCCGCCGCCTGGTTCGGCCTAGCGATGCGCAATGCGCCTTCAGACGCTGCCAGCGAAGCAGAGCAGGAGGAAAGTCAGCCTGAACAGCCGTTGGAAGAAGAGCCTGCTGCCCCAGAACCTGAACCTGAACCTGAATCTGAACCTGAAGCTGAAATAGCTCCGGTCGGTGAAGAGGGCCCGGCAGAAGGGATTGCCGCTCCCTGCTCTCTTCAGCGTATGACCGAACAGGGCGAACTTGAGTTTATTCAGAGCTGCACCTCTGCTGGGATTGATTCTGACGTCATGCTGAGCGTGATTGACGACGCGCTAGCGAATGAGCGTTGCGGCATAGCACGTCGTCTTTACGCCCATGAGGCGCTTAATGGCGATATTGACGCCGCGCTTGGCTATGCCCGCCAATTTGATCCTGAACAGCATGCATCCAGTACCTGCTTCCCAGAAGCGGATGCTGAAACCGCTATCTTCTGGTACGAGACCGCCCAAGGCATTGACGCCACAAATCCAGAAGCTAATCAGCGACTTGAGGAACTTCAGCCATGACACTGCACAGGATACTGCTGAGCCTGACGGTAGGCATGTTGGCAGCTACTCAAGCGCTCGCTGACGACCGACCTTTATTACAAGAAGGAAAGGAAACACTTTACCAACGCGTTTTGACAACGCCAGGCTGTCACCTCGTGCAAGATGCAGGCGGTGCAGGGGGCGAGCTCCAACCTGCCTTTAGCCGTTTTTATGTGTATCAGTTGAGCGAGAAGAGTGGCGAAAACTGGCTAAAGGTGGGCCCCGATAGTTATGGCAGCGCCATTGGCTGGCTGCCTGAATCCTGTACGGTCGATTGGAAAATGCAGCTCACACTGTCATTTACCAATCCTGCTAATCGTGAACGTCTGATGTTCTTTAAAGAACGTGACGGACTGATGCAAATTTTTGACGACTTTGAGCCTTCCGGAAAAGTAGCTCCCTTACGTGCTCAGCTACGCCGTGATGGTGAGGCTTCGGGGATCGTCGCCCAAGAGCCTGAGTACTTTGTCGATCTTCAAGAACAGTTTTATTTACTGCCTATTCTTGAAGGCGAAGAGATCATGACTGAGGCTGGCTTTATGACACGCTTGCTGCGTGTTGCTTCTGTCAGTGAGGCGGCTGAAGAAGGCCAGCAGGATGATACCCAGAAGGATCCTTCAGCGCAGTTACGTGAGTTTAATGCCGGTGTTGTATTTGTCATTGACTCCACCTCTTCCATGGGACCCTACATTGAGCGTACCCGTGAAGCCGTTGAGCGTATATACCAGAGGATTGAGGACCAACAGCTCACAGACCAGGTAAAATTTGGCCTGGTTTCCTATCGCGACAGCGTAGACGCAGCACCCGGCATTGAGTATGTCACCCGTATGTTCGCTAATCCTGCTGATATTGAAAGCGGCAACGATTTTATGGCCCGGGTGGCAAGCCTCAGCGAAGCCCAGGTTTCTACCGTTGGCTGGGAGGAAGATGCTTATGCGGGCATCATGCAGGCAGTCGAAGAGATTGAGTGGAGTAATTTTGGCGCGCGCTACATTGTTTTAATCACTGACGCCAGTGCAATTGACAGTGATAGCGAGCGCTCGTCGACAGGGTTTAGTGCAGACCAGGTTCGTCTGGAAGCCGCCCGTCAAGGTATTGCAGTCTATACCTTGCATTTAAAAACCCCTGGCGGCGAGAGCAACGGGGACCATGCTAAAGCTGAAGCACAATACAGCAACCTCTCTACGTTCGCAGGCACGGGCACCTCACTCTATTACCCTGTTAATACAGGCGATGTAACACTTTTTGGACAGCGTGTTGATGCTTTAGCCTCCGCGATTACGGACCAGGTTCAAGCGGCATATTTAGGCGATGAGGCCATCGGTAGCGCTTTAAACGCCGAGCCCACTGAAGACCCAAGTGAGCAACGTTTGATGGATGATATGCAGGTCATTGGCCATGCAATGCGCCTTGCTTACCTTGGCCAAGTAACGGGAAGCCAAGCTCCACCCGTATTTGAAGCATGGATTAGCGACCGAGATCTCATTGCTCAACATGTGCCAACCATCGACGTGCGCGTACTGCTTACCAAAGGGCAGCTTAGCGATTTGAGTGACGTGGTCAGTGAAATTCTTAACGCAGCAAATGCTGGGCTTATTTCGCCGACCGACATGTTTGATCGGCTCCGCTCTGTGGCTGCAGCAATGGGTGCGGATCCTAATCAAGTACAGCAAAGCGAAGGGCAGCACTTAAGCGAATTAGGACTTATGGGCGAGTACCTTGACGACCTCCCCTATCAAAGCGAAGTGCTTAATCTTGATGAAGAAACCTGGCTGAGTTGGGATGGTTTGCAGCAAGAACGCTTTATCAGACGCCTCGCCACTAAACTACGTCATTACCAGCGCTATAACGAAGACGTTGATAGGTGGGTATCTCTCGCTGAAGGCGCCGACCCTAGAGATGATGTCTATCCGATTCCACTAGAAATGATGCCTTAAGCCTGTGCTGAATCTAAAGGAATTACGTGTGGCACGTGGTGAGGGCGATGAGCGTCACGAAGTCTATTTGCCAGAACTTGCTCTCATCTCGGGACAAGTAGCGGCAATTGTCGGCCCTAGCGGCTGTGGTAAAAGCACCCTGCTAGAAGCAATAGGGCTTTTGCTCGCTCCCAGCACGCTGCAAAGCTATTCGCTTGGGAAGGCAAAGACCGACGTGGCCGCCTTGCTGCATAACAGGAACGAAAACACCCTGGCCAGCATTCGCTCGAAAGACATTGGCTTCTTACTACAGAACGGTGGGCTGCTGCCGTACTTGAGCGTACGCGACAATATTACGCTCCCCCGGCGCTTATTGGGCCTACCCGCTAGTAGTGAACGCATTCAGCATGCCTGTGCCAAGCTGCGCCTGGACGCTCTGTTGGATAAACGCCCTAGTGCGCTTTCCATTGGAGAGCGCCAGCGCACTGCTTTCGTGCGAGCGATGGCACATGAGCCGCAGGTATTACTGGCCGATGAACCCACGGCAGCTCTTGATCCATACGCAGGGGCTCAGCTTTTTGACCTTATGGTATCGCTTGTGAAAGAGCTCGATATGGCTGCACTCGTGGTCTCCCATGACTACACGCTGGTTGATCAGTTCAAACTGCCAAGACTGGCAGCCTCCTTAACGCCAGAGGGGTGTTGTTTTGCCTTCGCGCAGTAACCGATTTTTTCTCATTACTCGTTTAGCGTTGCAGGATCTTTGGCATGATCGCCAAGTATCGTTATGTATCGCGGCCGCTTTAGTAGCAGTGATTGCGCCGCTGTTGCTGCTTTTCGGACTCAAACATGGCGTTGTTAGCCAGCTTCAAAGCGAGCTACTTGATGACCCACGAAACCTCGAAGTGCGCATGCTGACAAGCGGTAGTTATGACGATCACTGGATGACGAAACTGCGCGAACATCCCGAGGTAGGGTTCGCTATTGGGCAAACACGCTCACTGAATACTCAAGCCAATTTGCTGAAGGATCGTCAGCACTTCCTGGAGGGCATCGAATTGATTCCTTCGGCACCTGGCGACCCGTTGCTAAACACCCTGGATCGCTACCCTGAAGGGGCACGCATCATCTTAAGTGAGTCAGCGGCCAGGCGCCTTGACGTCATCGAGGGCGAATCTCTTACTTTAGCGGTTAACAGAAGGCTTGATGAACAGCTTGAGCGTGGTCACCTGAACGTAGAAATTGCGGGTGTACTAGAGCCTGCCCGCTTTTCGCGTCCGGCTGCTTTTGTGGATCTTTCACTGCTTATTGAGTTGGAACACTTTCGAGACGGTCAAGCAAGTCCCCTTTTAGGCATAAATAATGGCTTAGCGCGAGATGATTACCCATTGAGATACGCCCGGGCGCGTGTTTACGCCAAGGATGGCGATTCAGTACAGGGATTAGTGGAGTGGTTGGAGAACCAGCGTATTGATACTGCAAGCCAGCTTGCTGATATTGAAAATGTACGCACCATCAATAGAGTTCTAGAACTCGTTTTCGGTGTTATTGCCGTAACAGCGATTATTGGATGCATGGCCTCCATGAGTGGTGCTTTTTTAGCCAACATTGATCGAAAACGCCGTGAGTATGCTGTTTTACGCTTGCTTGGTTTTCAACGCCCGGCTATCGCCACCTATATAGCCGCTCAAGTGAGCGTGTTAACGCTAATCGCTTTTGTGGCAGGGCTGGGCCTATTTGCGCTGGGTTCCGTCGTTTTTAACCGTGCCCTCGCCACGAGCCATTTAGCCTCAGGCGTTGTGAGCCATATTACCCCCCTCCATGCCGTGATCGCTTTAATACTCGCTTTTTCGGTAGGGCTATTGGTCGTCATGGTCGGCGTGATACGTGCCTACGGAATTCAACCAGCGGAGAGTCTACGTGAAGCTTGAACGTTGCCTTATCTTATTATTGTCCGGACTTAGCGTTTCCAGTATTGCCCAAGCGGAGCAATGGCCTGAAAGACTCTACAACCCAGCCCCTTCGAGTGGGGATGTGGTGCTTCCAATGCCGTGCGGTGGTGCAATGACGTTTCGCCAGGTACATGTGCCCGTCAGCAAACCACTCGATGACTTTCCCGTTCAAGTAGGGCAAGACGGCACAGGATGGGGTTACGTGGAGCAAAGCCGTCCAGCACATATTTCGGGTAGCTTTATAGACGACCAAGGAGCTACCTCCCGGTACTACCTAATGGCCAAGTACGAGCTAACCGAACTACAGTACGAAGCCCTAATGGAAAACACATGCCCAGGCCTCTCTAATCGTAAGCGTCTTCCCAAAGTAGGCATTAGTTGGTTTGATGCCATGCAGGTTGGCGATACTTACAACCTGTGGCTGCGTGACAATGCGGTGGATGCACTTCCTCAGGAAGACAGTGCGTTAGGTTTCGTGCGTTTACCCACAGAAACTGAATGGGAGTTCGCTGCACGTGGCGGTCTTGAAGTAAGTACGGCGGAGTATCGTGATTCTCGTTATCTCATGCCAGAAGGAATTAATGCTTACGAATGGTTTTCAGGCGCTCAGTCTTCCAATGGACGACTCCAGCTAACAGGCCTATTGGCCCCTAATCCATTAGGCCTACATGACATACTGGGTAACGCCAGTGAAATGATGTTTGAACCCTTCCGACTTAACAAGCTTGACCGCCAGCATGGCCAAGCAGGTGGCGTTATCGTGCGCGGTGGCAATTATTTAAGCCCTCGTGAAGACATTCGCACGGCCTTACGTAGTGAAGAGCCGTACTATGATGGTGAAGGCCAATCCCGCGGCCGTGCTACCGGCATGCGCCTGGCTGTCGTAGCACCGACACTTACCTCCCGAGAGCGTATCGCAGAGATCGAAGAGCAGTGGGCAGCGCTTGGACTGGGAGAGGAAGAAGATGGCACGCCGGATACGGCAGTCCAGTTGGCCGCCCTGGCCTCTGGCGTACAAGATGATGCTTTACAAGAAGAACTTCAGTCACTAGAGCGCCAGTTGCGTGCCAGCAACCAACGTCGTGAAGAAGCACGCAACCAGGCAATTCGTGCCAGCCTCAACTTGGGTGCTTTTCTATGCACCAAGTTAGAAGACGATGGCGTTTTTTATGATTTTCTGGCGGATAACTATCGGGTTAACTGTGAAAACGACAACCCTGATGCCAGTTGCGGAATGCGGCAAACCCGCCTGGAGGATCAAGAACAGCGCCTTCAAGGTCTTAGCCGTTATTACGCAAGCAGTTTGGTGGAATCCGCCACTCTATATAGTTCCGATTCTCTAGCAGAACAAGTGCAAGTATTTAGCGAAATTCTCTCCCTTAACGCTCAGTTAAGCGAGCTTGAACCCTATCTTCAAACTTACTGGGGGCATCAGCAACAGTTTTTAAACAATCAGAGCATTACCGCCGGGGCTTGGCTTGAGAACTGTAAAGCCATGGCAAAATAATAACCACTATTAAACAACGCAAGGGAACAACACATGTCGCTCTACACCACTTATTTTAAGAAGCTGCTCGTTGGCTCAGCAATAGCAAGCACACTTGCTCTATCTGGTTGCGCCAGCACCGGTAGTAGCTTATTCAACAGTTCTGACAACCAATCAGCAGATCCACGCTTAACGCAAGGCAACGATGCTCAGTTTTTCAATAAATCTGGTTTTCAAGCCTGCGCAGCAGGTGCAGCTGTTGGCGTTATAGGATGTATGCTCAGTGGCTCTAGCAACCAAGCTCAGTGTGCCATTATTGCAGGCATCAGTGCCTGTGGCGTCGCCATGGGTGCTAACTACTATTTAGACCAGCGGCGTAATGAATATGCTTCATCAGCAGAGCGCTTACAGATGATGAGCAAAGATATTCAGCAAGATACTCAGAAAGTTATCGCCCGCACAGAAACGGCCCGTCAAGTTATGGCCGAAGACCGCCAACGTATCGAACGATTAGAGCAGGAAATGGCTGAGCAACGTATAAACCAGGAAATGGCTCAAAACGATTTAGCCGGTATCGACAGTAATATCGAGATCCTACGACGCGATATTCGAAACATGCAAAAAACAGTGACCGAATATGAAGAAGTGGCCCAGTTAGAGCGTCAAGAAGCAAGCTCTTCTGAAATTCAGCAGGTTGAGCAAGACATTGCCGTAATGAATCAGCAGGTACTAGCGCTGCAACAAGAAGTCGATGATCTCTACAGCATGCGTTCTGCGATCACTCTGGGGTAAGAAGACACTATGATGAAGTTTCAACTTATGGCTGTCGCTTGCGGCCTGATACTACTTAATGGCTGTGCCACTTCTCCGCAAGCTTGTGACCCCAGCCAAGAAGCCAGTCTTCTCACCAAGCTATCTTGTGATGCTGGCGGCGGCTATCGGTCACGTATCGATGCTGGCGAGCAGCAAGTGCAGCTTGATAAAGAAGAAAATGCACTGTTTCGTGATATCCAGCGGCAAATTGCAGAGCAGCAACGTGCTACACGAGATGAGCTACGCGTGACTAATCAGCAACAATATGAACTTGAGCGTACGATTGAACACTTAATGGTGCGCTTACAGAGCCGCTCTCAAGATCAGTTAGGGCTACAGCATCAACTGAACGCGTTAGCGCAGCAGAATAACGCGGACTTAGCAACGTCTGGTGCAGAAGAGGAGAGTTTCGCTGAACGACAAGCACGGCTTAAAGCTTTGCAAGAGCAAGTAGACAGACTTCAACAAAGCCTGGGCTATGCACCGTGATGATTCAAAAGATAGCGGCCTCCTCGCTGGAGGGCCTCCATGCAGCGTATTCTGCGTGAGGAAGGGCTTGCTTTGGCAGACCCTCTGCAACCACAGCGGTTGCAGAGGCTCGTCCATCGCTACAGCCCTCCTAGCATAGGCAACTTATTTGCCACGCCTCGCCCGGGAAATTCCGATAGTCTGGAGTGGTGGACGGAGTTACCGGGACAATCCCATCACTTTAAAGAGCTTCCACTCAGTGACCAGCAGAAGCTGAAAGAGCGTCTTGATCAACGCTTATTGGCTTTAAGCAACCTGATCACTGAACTGGAAAAACGAGACAACGCAGCTGCGAGTGAGTTAAGGCAGTTGCCCTCGGGGCCCAGCACCGAAAATCTGTACTCAGTAAATGGCGAACCGCTTTTAGTTCACTGGGTACCCGTGCAGTCGATGGCAGGTCCTGTTACGTCCTCAACGCCAATCAATCAACCTGTAATGGCACGACCAGCAGATCCTCCAAGGCGGCGCTATCACTTGCTATTACCGTTATTACTCTTACCGCTTATGGTTGGGCTAATACTGCTTGGCTTGTGGCTTGCCTTTAATCGATGGGGACCGTTTTCTCTTCCTTGGCAACCAAGCGAAGACGAAACAATCCCTCTTGTCTGCTATAGCGACAACACCCCCCCACCAGAATTCGTAGCTATCTTTGATACTTCCGGTTCCATGAACCTGAATATTCAAACGTCCAGGGAAGATGAATTGTGGTTTTTCAACATGCCCGATGCCCTGCGTGAGTTTCAGATCAATGATCCACGTATGCAGCAAATAATTGCCAGTCCCTCACGTCTCACTGTCGCTCAAGGAGCCTTCACCGACTTAGTGCAGGCGATTGACCCCAGTGTCGATATTGGACTGATCACCTATCAAGGGTGTGACGCTACGGTTATGCAAGGCATGTTCTCTGCAGAGCAACGCCCACAGCTCATAAAGGGTGTTAATCGATTGCTGGCTAATGACGGTACACCACTAGGAGCAAGCTTATTACAGGCCGCCAATATCGTTGATGGCAAAGAGCGTGATGCGGTTATTTTAGCGTTTGTTGATGGCGATGATGGCTGTGGTCAGGACCAATGCGCTATTGCTCAAGAAATTGCCCGCCAACAGCCCAGGCTCAAAATTAACGTTGTGGATATTTCGAACAGCGGATTATCAAACTGCATCGCCGAACAAACAGGTGGGCGCGTGTTCGGATCTCAAGATGCTGAAATGATTAGTACAATGCTATTAGATGCGGGAAGAGAAGCACTTGGTGAGGAGTACTGCACCCCCTAAGTCTAAGCCTTTAAAACCATAGTATTAACCAATCCTAGCGCCTGACAATAAACCCTCACGCCGCTCAACGGGCGTGCGCAACCAAAGCGTTAACAACACCACGGCCAGCAGCACTTCCGCCAGGTCGCCGCCGTAATACATCCATTGGGCGGCGGCCTGTACTTCCTCAAGCGAATGGCCAGTACCACGAGGCCAACCGTAGCCGTACATCAGCTTGCCCAACAGGCTATGAGTGGCAATAGACGCAAACAGTACGCCCATCCGAAAAAGCAGGCTCAGCCGATGGGGCGACACATCAGGCTCGGCCAGAATCGTCCAGCAGAACAGGTACCCGGCCAAAAGAAAGTGCAGGTGTATGACAACATGCACTATCGGGTGATGGAGAGATAGCGCATAAAGCGGCGTTAAATAGAGCACGTACATACCGCCGATATTGAGCACAAGTGCGCTAACCGGGTGTGAAACAAAGCGCACAAACCGGCTGTGTAGCAAAGCGACGACTCGTCTTCCGCCCGCCTGAGGCAAGGCGCGTAGCAGTAACGTAACAGGGGCCGCCAGTACCCAAGCGAGCGGTGCAAACATACCAATTAATAGATGCAAAACCATGTGGCCCACTAGATCATGGTGCGCCCAAGCCATTAAAGGGGGCGCCACGGCGATAGCTATCAGCAGACTACCCAGGCTAAAAAAGATACTTCGCCAAACGCTCCATCCGGCTGTTTGTTGCCGCTGGGCATAAGCGGCCAGAAGATACGCCAGCGTAAGTAGAACGATCAGTGCCACGGGCAGCCAATCAAGCATCGACCCATGAGCGGCGTGATCGTGAGCCTGCATGCTTAACGACGCGCCAAATGCTTGGCGCGAAAAAGCAGCCAGACGCCTACCAACAATAATCCTATCGCCGCGCCATTCCACACCACGTCATACATCAGCGGATCAACCCCATAGCGAATCTGGTGCAGGCGTAAAATCTTGTGGTTAATAACACCATCGAAAAGCTGAAACCCGCCCATCCCCAGAAAGAAGCCCGCTTGAGCCCATGGGATCGACAACCGTTTGCGCTGGGAAAGATCAAGCAGCATAAACACCCCAACCACGATGGCAAGGAGTTCAAAGGCATGCAGCAAACCGTCCGAGAGAATCCCAAACGCAGGTGTGGAGAAATCGAAAAAATGGTGCCATTGAAGCAGTTGGTGGAAGACGATTTCATCGACAGCGGCCATGACACCAATTCCCATCAGAATGGCTGCCCACAGCGAGCGTTGGGTATCAAATACTGATGAGGCGGGGTAGCTAGCCATGGCATCCTTGCTCCTGGAAGTTTCCCCTCAAGTTAGGTACGCCACGCGCTTATCGCAACCAGAAAGAGGTGATCCCAGGCTAATTTTAACCATGTTAAGCCTCATCGTTACCCCCTAGAATAGCCACGTCGGTGTTCTTTCGAGAACCTAATAGAGAATCCGCCGTGGCCTGGCCGCGAAACGGAACTGCCCCCGCAACTGTAGGCGGCGAGCGATGCTCGACAATGCCACTGGACGCTATGTCTGGGAAGGTGAGCTAGCGACGACCCGTCAGTCAGGAGACCTGCCGACACCCTAACCTTCATCGAGCGGGTCGGCTCGGCTGGCTACTTAGCCAGCTACACGCCAGCGGCCTGCTCATCATGCACGGGAGTGTACATGATGTTGAGATTAACCACGGCGGCTGTCGCCAGCCTTTGGCTTGGGCAAACCGCCAATGCCGCCACCGATTACCCCTTGACGCTTGAAAGCTGCGGGCACGAGATCACACTAGAATCGCCCCCTGAGCGGGTAGTGAGTATCGGCCAAGCGCCCACCGAGATCCTTTACATGCTGGGCCTTGAAGATACGGTTGCTGGCACCGCACTCTGGATTAACCCGGTACTGGAGGAGTTTGCTGACATTGACGCTAATGTCGAACGGTTGGCGGATGATGCACCAAGCTACGAAAGCGTGGTGGCTACCAAGCCCGACCTGGTGATATCTGCCTATGAGTGGATGATTGGACCCGCAGGCGTGGTCGGTACGCCTGAGATGTTTGCCGATGTGGGCATTCCCAGCTGGACCATGCCCACGGAGTGTATTGGCAAAAGCAACCACCAGAGCATGGACGGCGCCCGCACAACGCTGTTTGATACCGAACTGCTTTACAACAGCATCGCGACGCTTGCGCAGATGTTTGATGTTGCCGAACGCGGTGACGAGCTGATAACCGAACTGAAGGCGCGTGAAGCTGCGGCCATCGAAAAATCGGCGGCTCTTGATTTACCGGACGATACTACCGGCGTGTTTTGGTACTCCTCCGCCGACCTGGGCATCGACCCTTACGTGGCAGGTGTTAATAGCGTGCCCGGCTGGATGATGTCGAAGCTGGGCATCGCTAACGTCGTGACATCAGAAGAGGAGTGGCCCACCGTCGGTTGGGAAACCATTGTTAGAAGTGATCCCACGTTTATTGCTGCCGCCAGAATGGATCGCCGTCGGTTCCCAGCCGACGACATTGCCGCCAAGCGGGCGTATCTTGCGTCAGACCCTGTCACCAGCATGACCGAAGCCGTGCAACAAGGCCGCATTATTGAGATTGATGCCCATGCGATGGACCCCTCGGTTCGAGCGATCTTTGCGCTGGAAGCACTCGCCAACCAGTTAGCGGAATTTGACCTATCACCGTGAGGCATTGCGCCGCCACATTGAGCGTGCCCCAAGGGCGCGCTTCTTACTCATTAATGTATGGGCTTACTCACTATGAAAATGATGCAACGACTTATTGTTCTGCTTGGTCTGCTACCGCTGGCGGCTCTAGCCAACACACATACCGTTGAGATGCTGAACCGCAATGATACCGGGCCAATGCCTTTCGCACCGGACTATCTTATTGTTCAACCTGGCGATACGGTGAAATTTCTAGCCACCGCCCCGGGGCATAATGCGGCCACCATTGACGGCATGATCCCCGAAGGCGGCGAGGCATTTGTAGGCAATATTAACGAAGAGATTGAGGTAACACTGAATGCCGAGGGCATTTGGGGCATTAAGTGCTCGCCACATTACACCATGGGCATGGTGATGCTGATTCAAGTCGGCGATACCACCGCGACGGAAGAGGATCTGCCCGACAACCTGCCTGCACCGGCACGCCAGCGTTTTGTTGAAATCCTGTCACGGCAGGCAAACAATTAACTATATTACTTTATCTATTAGGGCGGCTTGCCACATCAAACCGCCTTTCAAGATCAGCATTTATTTATCACCTCGCGAGTTTTGGTCACTTTTGATATGAAGAAGCTCTCTGGGTGAACTATCTAACATGTAATGTTGATCTTCTTTGCTCTCTATCCACTCAGATAACCAAGTGAGCAGACATTAAACATACGACGTTAACACCCACCAACATGCCACTTAGATCGCACATCGCCCCACCATCTCCTTTACGACACCTTGCTATCTAACAGCGACGCCACCATTAAAAAAAGAAACAACTGATAAGAAAAAATAAAAATCACTTTAAACACATCAACTATT